>NZ_MAQZ01000044.1:0-99632 GCF_001756285.1 Frankia sp. CgMI4 | reverse complement strand
CGATCGAACTCCGCCTCTGATCCATCGCACCACTCAACCCGATCCGGCTGAGTGAGTTCGGCAATCTCGCGCACCCAGGCAACCAGCCTGGCGTGCCTCGTGGGGGCCACGTCCAGCCCCGAAACCTGTGCCGCGGTTGTCACAGCTCACACCTCCGGTCGAGTCGAACCTGCCGCGCTCTCTTCCCATATGCAGGTACCCACTTGAGAACTCGAACGTACTCGTGGAMGTTCAGACAAAACCCACAATATAGGGGAAGTTCGAGGCCACGTTCAGGATCATTAGACTGTACCGCGCGTTCCGTCCGCAGTCGCGCGATAGCGAGTGCGCAGAAGCGTCGGATCCATCACGCACCGATACGGACCGACCGCTGCCGTCCAGCTCCGCTTCGTGACGGCGGCAACCCTCGGGTTATCGTTCTCGGCGTGGCTTCCCTCGTACAGCAGCCAGCCGGGCCTCCGCAGACGGACATCGCCTCGCACCCGCGTGACCTGGTGCGACCKCGCATGCGGGGATGGCTACATGCCGGCGCGTTCCCGATCAGCCTGACACTAGGCGTCATTGCGGTGGCACTGGCTACCACGCTGCGTGCCCGGCTCGGTATCGCGGTTTACGCCCTGAGTATTGCGGCCCTCTTCGGAACGAGCGCCCTCTATCACCGGACGATGTGGTCGACATCACGTGCCCGGGCGCGCATGAAGCGTCTCGACCACTCAATGATCTTTGTTTTCATCGCCGGGACTTACACCCCCTTCGCCCTKATCGCGATGCCGCCGACGACCGCTCGGGTGGTCCTGGCGGTGGTGTGGGGAGGGGCGGGACTCGGCGTCGCCATCCGGATGCTGTGGCTGCACTCGCCGCGGTACCTGACCGTGCCGCTCTACATCGCGCTCGGCTGGGTAGCCGTCTTCGTGATCCCGGAGCTCGCCCACCGGGCCGGGATCGCCTCGATGGTACTTCTGCTCGTGGGGGGGGTCTGCTACAGCCTCGGCGCCGTCGTCTACGCCTGCCGGCGACCGGACCCGGCACCCACGATCTTCGGCTACCACGAGGTGTTCCATGCCTTCACCCTCGTCGCCGCGACCTGCCACTACATTGCGCTGCTCTTCGCCATCTACTAACAGCCTTCCCCCGCACGGCGGCTACCGGGGGCTCCGGCGGCTACAGCCGAGGGCCCACCGAGCGGATCTTCTCCACCTGTTCCATGGCCTCCCGGAGCTGGCGCAGCCAGCTGTCGGCGTTCTCGCCCACCAGACGTACGCACCAGGCGAGGGCCTCGCTGCGGCTGCGCGCCACCCCCGAGTCGACGAGGGTGTCGAGCACCTGGCGTTCCGGCTGGCGCAGCCGAGTCATCACCGGCACGGACAGCGCGGTGAACAGCTCGGTGGTGTCACCGACGGTCGCGCCCCACGCCACCTTGCGGTTGTACCGATGTTCGGCCTTCGTGGCGATGGCGATCCGTTCCTCACGGGTCTGCTCCCGGAACCGCCGGATCCGGGCCCCCGTCGCCGACGGCCCTCCTCCGGGCGCGACGCCGCCGGCCGCGAGTACCCCGATGACCGTGATCTCGTCCCGGTCCACGACCACCGTGGGCATCCCGGCGAACCACCCGGCCGGGATGTGCTCGGCGAACCAGGCTGCGGCGTCGTCCGCCGGAACCACCTCCGCCCGCTCCCCCGGTCTGCCGTACCCCCGTCCACGCGGACCGGACATGACGTGTCCCCTCGATCTCCGATCGGGACCCGCGCGCGGGCCCGGCCTGCCGGCTGATCCGGACCCGGAGGCCCGATCTGGCACTCCAGAGCGGATCCGAAGAACCCCTCGTGACAATTACATGCTTACCGCACCGCCAGTCTTACCGCATCACCAGTGCAACATGCTTACCGCATCACCAGTGAAAGAAGAGGGACGGTCAGCTGGCCACCTTCACCCCGAGTTGGCGGCGCACCTCGGCTGCGGTCCGGGCCGGCAGCTCACAGACGAAATCCCGGCACACRTACACCCCAGCCGTTTCCCGGCCGACGGTCAGCGGTCCGCTGGTCACCACGACCGCACCGGGCGCCGTGCCGAGGCGGGCGAGCCGTTCCAGCGCCGGGCTGTCCACGACCGCGACCTCGGCCGGCCCGGCCAGCAGCGCCTCGGCGACCGCACCGGCCCAACCGGCGAACCGGGCATCMCGGGCCAGCAACGGAGCGACGCGCGCCACCGTCGTCTMGGCGGCCGACCGGTGTTCGGTGGAACCGGTCAACGCCGCGTAGCTGACCAGGGCGCCGGCGACAGCCGCCTGGCCCGACGGGGTCGCCGAGTCCGAGTCGTCCCGCGGCCGGCGCAACAGCACCTCCGCGTCGTCCGCGGTATCGAAGAACCCCCCGTCAGAGGCCGCGAACCGATCACGGACGATGTCCAGCAGCGTCCCAGCGAGCGCGAGCCACTCCGGATCGCCGGTGACCTGGTGCAGGGTGAGCAGTCCCTCGGCGACGTCGCCGTAGTCCTCCAGTACCCCGGCGTTCACGCCAACCCGCCCGTCCCGGCTCGTCCGGCGCAGGCGTCCGTTGACGAGATGCACGTCCCGGAGCAGGACGGCGGCCTGTTCGGCGGCCCGCACCCAGTCCGGCTCGTCGAACAACGCGCCAGCCTCGGCCAACGCCGCGATGGCCAGGCCGTTCCAGGCGGCCACCACCTTGTCGTCGCGAGCCGGCTGCGGCCGGGTCGCCCGTGCCGCGGCCAGGGCCGCGCGGACCGCCGCGAACCTCGCCGGATCGTCCGGGTCCGCCGGCAGGCGCAGCACCGACGTACCACGTTCGAAACTGCCCTGCTCGGTGACGCCGAAGACGCCGGCGGCCCACCGCCCGTCTTCCGGCCCGAGGACGGCGACGAACTGGGCGGGTGTCCAGGCGTAGCTGGCCCCCTCCTCGGGGTGCGCTCCCGCCGGGGCAGCGCTCGCGGGAACGGCATCCGCGGGAACGGCATCCGCGTCGAGCGCCGAGGCGAACCCCCCCTGGGGGGTGCGCAGATCCGCAAGCAGGAAGGCTGCCGTCTCCCGGACCACCCGTTCGGCCAGTGCCGACCCGGTGGCCCGCCACAGGTGCAGGTAGACCCGCAGCAGCAGCGCGTTGTCGTAGAGCATCTTCTCGAAGTGCGGGACCGTCCACGTCGCATCGACGCTGTACCGGGCGAACCCCCCGGCGAGCTGGTCGTAGATGCCCCCACGCGCCATCCGTTCGCAGGTCACCGCGACCATCTCCAGGCTGCGCGCGTCCCCCGTGCGGGCGGAGTGYCGCAGCAGCATCTCGGCGACCATGGACGGCGGGAACTTCGGCGCACCGCCGAATCCACCGTGACGGGCGTCAAAGCGGGCCGACAGCCCCGCCACGGCGGTGTCGAGCAGAGCCGGGGTGATCTCGGCTGCGAGACCGGACGCCGGACCACGCGTCGCCGCCTCGGCGAGCCGGCGGGCGATGTCCRCCCCCGACTCCTCGATCTCGTCCCGCCGGGTCCGCCAGGCCTCGGTGACCGCCGTCAGGACCTGGCGGAACGACCCCATGCCGGGCCGGGGACGCGGCGGGAAGTAGGTGCCGGCGAAGAACGGCTCGGCGGTAGGGGTGAGGAACACCGTCATCGGCCAGCCGCCGTGCCCGGTCAGGGCGACGGTGACGTCCATGTAGACGGAGTCGACGTCGRGCCGCTCCTCCCGATCCACCTTGATGTTGACGAAGTGGTCGTTCATGTACTCGGCGGTCGCGGCGTCCTCGAACGATTCGTGCGCCATGACATGGCACCAGTGGCAGGATGCGTAGCCCACCGAGAGCAGCACCGGCACCCCCCGCCGGGCCGCCTCGGCGAAGGCCGCCGGGCTCCAGGGCCACCAGTCGACCGGGTTGTCCGCGTGCTGCAGCAGGTACGGAGACGTCTGCTCCGCGAGCTTGTTAGGCACCCGAACTCCTCATGATCTGCGTGTCCGCCAGGCCCGCGGAACCCCGTAGGCCTCTGGATATGCAACCAAAGGCGCGCCCAGGTAGTCCGCCCTCATCTCCACGCCGCGCCGACGTGATCGGCGCGCTTCCTCGACCGGCCCGCCGCGCCGACGTACCCGGCGGATAGGCTCGTGGGACCGCACGATCCCCGCCGTCCGCTCGCCCGACCGCCGTCCGTCAGGCCGCCGTTCCCGCCGCGAGAGCGGTGAGAGGGTCGACGTACCAACGAGTTTGGATGGCACGAGCGATGAGTGAGACGGCCGAGCCCGGCGCCCGGACCGGCGCCGCGGACACCACGGTGGCACCGACCGGTGCGTCTGGCGGGATCATCCCGGCAGCCGCGGGCACCGCGGGCGGCGCCCCCGCCGGGACCGGGAGCGTCGAGCCGAGCTTCCGGTACGACGCCCGGCTCGCCGCCGACATCGAGCGGCGCTGGCAGCGCCGGTGGGCCGACGAGGGCACGTTCAACTCGCCGAACCCGGTCGGGCCGCTCTCGACGGGCTTCGAGAAGGTCGCCGGCCGGGAGCCGTTCTACATCATGGACATGTTCCCCTATCCGAGCGGCTCGGGGCTGCACGTCGGGCACCCGCTGGGGTACATCGGCACCGACGTGTTCGCCCGCTATCTGCGGATGTCCGGCCGGCACGTGCTGCATCCGTTCGGATACGACTCCTTCGGCCTGCCCGCCGAGCAGTACGCCATCAACACGGGCCAGCATCCCCGCGACACCACCAACGCCAACATCGCCAACATGCGCCGCCAACTCTCCCGGCTGGGGCTGGGCCACGACACCCGCCGCGAGATCGCGACGACCGACGTGGGCTACTACCGCTGGACGCAGTGGATCTTCCAGCAGATCTTCAACAGCTGGTACGACCCGMAGGCCGGCCGGGCCCGGCCGATCGCCGAGCTGATCGAGGAGTTCGCCGCGGGCACCCGGGCGCYGGTAGCCGGCCCCGCCGGGGGGAACACGGCCGTGTCGGTTGACGCGGTCCGGGCGGCGAACCCGGCCGGGCTGGCGTGGACCGAACTCGACGAGGTGTCCCGCCGGAAGGTCGTCAACGCGCACCGCCTGGCCTACATCTCYGAACAGCTGGTCAACTGGTGCCCGGGGCTGGGCACCGTGCTGGCGAACGAGGAGGTCACCGCCGACGGCCGCAGCGACATCGGGAACTACCCAGTGTTTCGCCGGCCGCTGAAGCAGTGGATCCTGCGGATCACCGCCTATGCCGAGYGGCTGATCTCCGACCTCGACCTGGTCGACTGGCCGGACTCGATCAAGCAGATGCAGCGCAACTGGATCAGTCCGAGCGAGGGCGCCAGCGTCGAGTTCACCGTCGTCGCCCCCGGCGAGGAGGCAGGTGCGTCCGATCCGTCTGGCTCATCGACCGCCCGGCGTATCGAGGTCTATACCACCCGCCCGGACACCCTGGCGGGGGCCACCTTCCTGGTACTCGCGCCCGAACATCCCCTGGCCGACGCCCTGATCGCCGACACCTGGCCGGCGGACACCCCGGTGAGCTGGCGCTTCCCGGCGGGACGGCCGGGYGGCGGCACGGAACCGGCGGACACCGCCGGGCCGGAGGCGGGCGCCGATCCGGCGTGGACCCCGCGAGCCGCCGTCGACGCCTACCGGGAGTTCGCGGCCCACCGCAGCGACCGGCAGCGCGGCGAGGAGGTCATCGACCGCACCGGCGTGTTCACCGGCTCGTACGTGCGCAACCCGGTCGGTGGCGGGGTCATCCCGGTCTTCCTGGCCGACTATGTGCTGCTGGGCTACGGCACCGGGGCAATCATGGCGGTACCGGCGCACGACAGCCGGGACTTCTCCTTCGCCCGCGCGTTCGACCTGCCGATCCCCGCCGTGCTGGAGCCGGACGCGGACTGGTACGCCGCGCACGGGGTAGTGCCCGCGACTCCATCAGCGCAGTGGCCCGAGGCGTTCAGCGGTGCGGGCGAGTATCGGCCCGGTCCGGCCAGCGCCCCGGTGCTGGTCGGCCTGTCGAAAAGCGAGGCGATCAAGGCCACGGTTCACTGGCTGGAGGAGATCGGCGCCGGCAGGTCGGCGCGGTCGTACCGGCTGCGGGACTGGCTGTTCTCCCGCCAGCGGTACTGGGGCGAGCCGTTCCCGATCGTCTTCGACGTCGACGGGCTGCCCCACGCGGTTCCCGACGAGCTGCTGCCGATCGAACTGCCGGAGATGACCGACTTCCGGCCCACGGCGATGGCCGAGGACGACGCGAGCGACCCGGTGCCCCCCCTGGCCCGGGTGGCCGACTGGGTGACGGTCACCCTGGATCTCGGCGACGGGCCGAAGCAGTACCGGCGCGAGACGAACACCATGCCGCAGTGGGCCGGTTCGTGTTGGTACTACCTGCGCTACCTGGACCCGACCAACACCGAGCGCTTCGTCGACCCGACCGTCGAGCGCTACTGGATGGCCAGGCCGGGCGCGGTTCCCGGCGACGGCGGCGTCGATCTGTACGTCGGCGGTGTCGAGCACGCCGTGCTGCACCTGCTCTACGCCCGGTTCTGGCACAAGGTGCTCTACGACCTGGGCCACGTCTCCACCAAGGAGCCGTTCAAGCGGCTGTTCAACCAGGGATACATCCAGGCGGATGCCTTCACCGACGCCCGGGGCATGTACGTCCCGGCGGCCGAGGTGACGGCGACCCCCGACGGCCGGTTCCTCTTCCAGGGCGCCCCGGTCAACCGGCGCTCGGGCAAGATGGGCAAGAGCCTGAAGAACAGCGTCAGCCCGGACGAGATGTACGACAGGTTCGGCGCCGACACGCTGCGCGTCTACGAGATGGCGATGGGCCCGCTCGACGCTGACCGGCCATGGCACACCGACGACATCGTCGGTTCGCACCGGTTCCTCCAGCGGCTGTGGCGCACCGTCGTCGACGAAACCACCGGGGCGGCCGCCGTCGTTGACGAGCCGTTGGACGGCGAGGCTCTTCGCGTCCTGCACCGGACGATCCTCACGGT
Source organism: Frankia sp. CgMI4 (assembly GCF_001756285.1). Classification (NCBI taxonomy): domain Bacteria; kingdom Bacillati; phylum Actinomycetota; class Actinomycetes; order Frankiales; family Frankiaceae; genus Frankia; species Frankia sp. CgMI4. The sequence continues at coordinate 92,667 of NZ_MAQZ01000044.1, read as the reverse complement.
CACCGCCGAATACGCGGGGCTGCGGTTCAACACCGCGGTCGCCCGGCTCATCGAACTAACCAACTTCGTCAGCAAGAGCTACGGGAAATCCCCCACCCCCCGCGCGCTCGCCGAGCCRCTCACCCTGATGGCGGCCCCGCTGGCCCCGCACATCGCCGAGGAACTGTGGTCCCGCCTCGGTCACGAGGAGTCGGTCAGCACGGTCGCCTTCCCGATCGGGGATCCGGCGCTGGCCGCCGAGTCGGTCAGGACGATCCCGGTCCAGGTGAACGGGAAGGTCCGGTTCACCATCGAGGTTCCGGACGGTTCAGCGGAGCAGACGGTTCGCGATCTGCTCGCCGCACATCCCGAGTTCGCCCGGCAGACCGATGGTCGGACGATCAAGAAGATCATCGTCGTGCCCGGTCGGATCGTGAATATCGCCATCTCCCCCGCCTAGCCGGGGTCTGCGGCAGCCGCCTACCGATCGCTCCCCGCGGAGCCCGCGGGGGGTCCAGGCTGGGTCGGCAGGTCCAGCTGCTCGCCGCCACCCGCCAGGCCCGCCGTGCTACCGGCGCCGGCGGTGCCGGCGGTCTCCTCGACGACCTCCCCGTCGATAACCGGCCCGTCTCCACCGTCCAGCCGGCGCATCGCGTTCGGATCAGGGTCGACGCCGGCGAACTCGCCGCTGGCGACGTTCGACCGCATCCGGCGCAGGCTCTTCGAGAGGAAGAAGAAGATCACACTGGAGGCCGCGATCAGTGCCAGGACGACGAGGAGCCCGACGGCTCCGGCGTCGATCTTCCTCTCGACCAGCACGGAAGCGGCGAAGACCTCGTTCACGGGCACGTCCTCACACCTGGTGTCCTCTGGTGTCCGCCACACCTGCTGTCACCGCCCGCCACGGGGACACTCCACGACGGGCGCCGATTCCGACCCTACGCCCTGCCGTACGAGTCCTCCGCCTCCGCGGTCACGCACCGTTGACTAGATCACATACTGTTCGAAAAGTCACATGCCATCCGAAAAGTCACATGCCACCTGAAAGGTMAGGTTACCGGAGAGTCACACGCCGTTGAACAGATCGTCTTCGGGCAGCATGCCGACCTCGATAAGAGAACGGGCCAGCTGGTAGTCCTCTGTCGGCCAGGCGTCCCGCTGCACCTCCAGGGGTATCCGGAACCACCATCCGGTGGGGTCGACCTGGGTGGYGTGGGCGATCAGTGCCCGGTCGCGGGTCTCGAACCAGTCCGCGCACTCCACCTGGGTGGTGAGCCGACCGGTGTCCTCGGCRCGGTCGACCCACTCGGCCAGCCGCTCGGCATAGGGGGACTCCAGACCGCGGGCCATCATCTCCTCGTGGAGAGCGAGGACGCGCTCCTTGTGGAAGGTGAGGTGGTAGTAAAGCTTGAGCGGCTGCCAGGGTTCGAGGCCGGCGTCGACACCGACCTCGGGATAACGGTCGGGATCACCGGCCGCCTCGAACGCCTCCACACTGACCCGATGGGTCATGATGTGGTCGGGATGCGGATACCCGCCCGACTCGTCGTAGGTCGTGATGACCTGCGGCCGGAACTGACGGATCAACCGGACCAGCGGACGGGCCGCCTCGCCGAGCGCGATGGTGGCGAACCGCCCGTCCGGAACAGGCGGCGGCGGATCGCCCTCAGGCAGTCCGGAGTCGACGAAGCCGAGCCACTCCTGGCGGACCCCGAGGATGAGCCGGGCGGCCTCCATCTCCTGCCTGCGGATCTCCGCCATCCGGGCGGCGACACCCGGCTGGTCCATCGCGGGGTTGAGGATGCTGCCCTCCTCTCCCCCGGTACACGTGACCACGAGGACGTCGGCGCCCTCGCTGGCGTAACGTGCCATGGTGGCGGCGCCTTTGCTGGACTCGTCATCGGGGTGGGCGTGGATGGCCATCAGGCGCAGGCCATGCCGATCGTGGACCGCGGGCATGCGGCCCATTGTTCCTGATGCCTCGACGTTGCTGATGCCTCGACGTTCCTGATGCCTCGACGTTGTTCCGGGCTCACCGGTCTGGGTGATCCGACCTCGTCCGAGGAACCGCCGGGGCCCGCCCCGCGTTCGGTCTGGAAAAGTCACCCAACGCCGTGGCACAATGCACCGTCCGCGCATGCTTCGACGGCAGGCCTGCCGTCGACCGGCGCACCGACATCGTCGTCGGCCCGGTCCGGAGGGCCGATGGACGACGGCCGGTTCCGTCGTCCTCCCACCCCTGCGTGAAGCATGCGTGGTCGAGGTCGAAGGCAAGGGCTGTCGGATCACCCGTAAGGGCTGACCCGCCGGTCCGGAGCTTCCGGGCGGTCCAGACGCCGCCAGAGCCACCAAGCCCGACATCGGATTCCTTGATTCATTTTGGTATGATGACCCTTTTGATGTTCACCGAGGAGCGTGACCCGCGTGACGCAGCAGACTTGGCTCACCCAGGAGGCATACGACCGGCTCCGCTCCGAGCTCGACTACCTGACCGGCCCGTGGCGTACGGAGATCGCGACCAAAATTGAGGCTGCCCGCGAGGAGGGCGACCTCAAGGAAAACGGCGGCTACCACGCGGCCAAGGAGGAGCAGGGCAAGCAGGAGGCCCGGATTCGCCAGCTCACGGACCTGCTGCGCGACGCCCAGGTCGGCGAGGCACCCGCGGCGACCGGCGAGGCCRGCCCCGGCACCGTCGTCGAGGTGCGCTTCTCCGGCGAACGGGAGACGGAGAAGTTCCTCATCGGCTCGCGTGAGGACCACAGCACGCCCATCGAGGTCTTCTCCCCGGCGTCCCCGCTAGGCGGCGCGGTGAGCGGGCACAAGGCGGGCGAGACCGTCTCCTACACGCTGCCCAACGGCCGTTCGGCCAAGGTCGAGATCGTCTCGGTGTCGCCCTACTCGGGCTGACTACGCCAGCAGCGGACGAGCGCCGGCCCGGCTGCACGGGTGGCGGCGTCGGCGTACCGTCAACGGGTGGAGGATCTGCCGGCACAGCCCAGTCATTCCATACCACCGACCGTGCCCCCGACCGTGGCATCTGCGGTCCACCCGCCGACGGCCGCCGCCCCGCAGTTCACCACCCTGGGTGGGCTGCGCCGCAGCGGGCACGCGCACCGCCCGGTGCGGACGGAGCTGCGCGACAACCTCGTCGCCCTGATGCAGGGCGACGGCCCCCGGTTCCCGGGCATCGTYGGTTTCGACGAGACCGTCCTTCCCCAGGTCGAGCGGGCCATCCTGGCCGGTCACGACATCGTCTTCCTCGGCGAGCGCGGGCAGGGCAAGACCCGGCTCATCCGCACTCTGGTGAGTCTGCTCGACGAGTGGTCGCCGGCCGTCGCCGGCTGTGAGATCAACGACCACCCCTACGCGCCGGTCTGCGGCCGATGCCGGGCGCTGGCGGCCGATCTCGGTGACGCGCTGCCGGTGGTCTGGCGGCACCGCGGCGAGCGGTTCAGCGAGAAGCTCGCGACCCCGGACACGAGCGTCGGCGACCTCATCGGCGACGTCGACCCGGTGAAGGTCGCCGAGGGCCGCACGCTCGGCGATCCCGAGACGGTCCACTACGGGCTGGTGCCACGCACCAACCGCGGGATCTTCAGCGTCAACGAGCTGCCCGACCTCGCCGAACGGATCCAGGTCGCGCTGCTCAACGTGCTGGAGGAGCGGGACATCCAGGTCCGCGGCTACCTGCTCCGGTTGCCGCTGGACCTGCTGCTGGTCGCCTCGGCCAACCCCGAGGACTACACCAACCGGGGGCGGATCATCACGCCGCTCAAGGACCGGTTCGGCGCCGAGGTCCGCACCCACTACCCGCTGCACCTCACCGACGAACTGGCGCTGATCCGCCAGGAGGCGGTGATGTCCTGGGCGGGGTCCCCGCTCGGCGCACCGGAGATACCCGATCACCTGGTGGAGATCGTGGCCCGGTTCACCCGGCTGGTGCGCGACGCCCCCCAGGTCGACCAGCGCTCGGGGGTGTCGGCCCGGCTGTCGGTGGCCGCGRCCGAGACGGTGGCGGCTTCGGCGGTCCGCCGCGCGGCGCTGACCGGCGAGGAGACGCCCACCRCACGGGTGGTCGACCTCGCCGCGATCGTCCCGGCGGTACGCGGCAAGGTCGAGTTCGACCAGCTGGAGGAGGGCCGGGAGGACGAGGTCCTCGCGCTGCTGTTGCGCCGCGCGGTGGCCGAGACATTCCGGGCAAGGCTGGCCGGCGCGGACCTCACCGGCCTGCAGGCCCGCTTCGACGCGGATGGCCCGGTCGAGACCGGCGACCTGGTAGCGGCGGCCGAGCTGCTGCGCCGGGTCGGGCCGGTGCCCGGGCTCGCGGCGATCCTGACCAGGCTCGGCGTGGACGGGGCGGAGTCGCCGGGGCTCGCGGCGGCCGCGCTGGAGCTGGCGATGGAGGGACTGCACCTCAACCGCCGGCTGGYCAAGGAAGAGCTTCCCGGACGGACCGTCTACGGCACCTGACCCGGCGGCACCTGGCCTCGGCACGGAAGCTTCCAGGAGGAACAGTGAATTCCGGAACATTCCGGTATGGCCCGTGGGACGGCGGACCCGACCCACTCGCCTCTCCCTTCACCGCGTCCGACGCCCTGGATGAGATGTCCCGCCAGATTCTGGAGGGACGCACCCCGCGGGAGGCTCTGGAGTCGCTGCTGCGCCGGGGCATGCCGGGCCGGCGTGGTCTGGACGACATGCGCCGGGCCGTCGAGCGGCACCGGCGRGAGGCCCGATCCCACGGCCGGATGGACGGGACACTCCAAGAGGTCCGCCGGCTGCTCGACACCGCCGTGGGCCAGGAACGGGCGGCGCTGTTCCCCGACCCCTCCGACGACGCCCGGCTGCGCGAAGCCGAGCTGGACGCGCTGCCCGCGGACCCCGCCCGTGCGGTGCGCTCGCTCGCCGAGTATGACTGGCGGTCCCCGCCGGCCCGCGAGACGTACGAGAAGATCTCCGAGCTGCTGCGTCGCGAGGTCCTCGATTCCCAGTTCAAGGGGATGAAGCAGGCCCTGGAGGGGGCCACGCCCGAGGACTTCGCCCGGATCCGGGAGATGGTCGGCGCGCTCAACGCCCTGCTGGAGGCGGACGCCCGCGGTGAGGACACCGACGAGGCGTTCGCCCGGTTCATGCGGGAGTTCGGCGACTTCTTTCCGGAGAACCCCGGCTCGCTGGAGGAACTGGTTGACGCGCTGGCCCGCCGGGCCGCCGCCGCCGCGCGGTTGCTGGCCGGGCTCACCCCGCAGCAGCGCTCCGAACTCGCCGATCTGATGTCCACGGCGATGGAGGACCTGGGGCTCGCCGCGGAGATGTCACGACTGGCGCAGGCGCTGCGCGCGTCCCGACCTGACCTCAACTGGGGTGGACGGCTGCGGGGGCGGGCCGGCCGGTTGGGCGACGGCCTGAGCGGCGAGGAACCGCTCGGTCTCGGCGACGCCACCACCGCGCTGGAGGAGCTCGCGGAGCTGGACGAACTGGCCGCCGCGCTGGGGCAGGACTACGCCGGGGCCTCCCTGGAAGACGTTGACCCCGAGGCGGTGGCCCGGGCGCTGGGCCGGTCCGCCGTCGACGATCTGCGAGGGCTGCAGGAGATCGAACGGGAGCTGGAGCGGCAGGGATTCCTCACCCGCCGGGCCGGGAGCCTCGAGCTCACCCCGCGGGCGGTGCGCCGGATCGGGCAGGCCGCACTGGCCCGGATCTTCCGGCAGGTCTCCGCCCGGGGCCGCGGGGATCACAGCGTGACCGACGCGGGTTCCGCCGGGGATCTGCTGGGCACCTCCCGGGCCTGGCAGTTCGGCGACACCCAGCCGATCGACGTCGTCCGCACGGTCCGCAACGCGGTGCTGCGCGGCGGTCCGCCCGGCCGGGGCCACCCGATCCGCCTGGCGGTGGCCGACTTCGAGGTCGCCGAGACGGAGCGCCGCGCCACGGCGGCGGTGTGCCTGCTCGTCGACCTGTCCTACTCGATGGCGCTGCGGGGCACCTGGGGCATCGCGAAGTCGACGGCACTCGCGCTGCACACGCTCGTCAGCACGTCGTTCCCGCAAGACAAGATCCACATTGTCGGCTTCTCGGACTACGCCCGGGAGCTGCGGYCGGTCGAGCTCGCCGGGCTCGACTCCGAGATGGTGCAGGGCACGAACCTGCAGCACGCCCTGCTCATCGCTGGCCGGTTGCTGAGCCGCTACCCGCAGTCGGAGCCGGTCATCATGGTGGTCACCGACGGTGAGCCCACCGCGCACCTGCTGCGCGACGGTACTCCCTCGTTCTCCTGGCCGCCGATGCCCGAGACCCTGGAGCTGACCCTGGCCGAGGTCGACCGGCTCACCCGGCGCGGCGTGACCGTCAACGTGTTCATGCTCGACGACGAGCCACGGCTGGTGCAGTTCGTCGAGGAGATAGCCAGACGCAACGGCGGGCGGGTTCTCTCACCCGATCCCGCCGCCCTCGGCAACTACGTCATCCGGGACTACCTGCGGGCCCGGGGCAGGCACCGCACCGCCCGCTGACCGCCGCGCCACCCCGCCCGGCTCGGCGGCGAGGCGTTCCCAGAACTCGACCGCGAGCYCCTCGTAGCCGAGCCCGAGATCGAGGGTCCGGCGCAGCGACCAGGCCAGGGCGCCCGCGGGCAGCGCGATCAGGGAGCGGTACACCTCCAGGTGAGCGCGATGCGCCGCCGCCTGGGCCCGCGCGAGCCGGCTGACATCACCCGGCCGGCCCAGATCGGCGAATGCCAGCTTGAGCAGGCCGGGATCGCGCAGCTCGGTGCGCCCGGCCTCCGGGACGGTGAGCCACGCGGCCAACCTGCTCCGGCCGGCGTCGGTCAGGCGAAAGATCCGCCGCCTGCGGCCGGACTCCTCCCGTTCCTCCGAGAGGAGTCCGGCCGCGGCAAGGCGGGGCGGCTCCTTGTAGAGCTGGGCGTGCGGAAACGACCAGAAGTTACCGATCGAGCCRGCAACCGCGACCTTGAGCTCGTACGGAGTGGCGCTGCCAYGCCGCGCCACCTCCCCCAGGACCAGATACGACACCGGCGTCAGCGCGATTCCAGCCATGGTCTCGATGATATGGCTTGAATGATACGGGTTGAATGATACGGGTTTATAGGTACCGTCTCTTCCGGACTATCTAGCACCTAGCCGTCTTACCCCTACAGCCCTCTCCAACCGGCCCATGGAGAGGGGTCGACAAGGGCGGGAGGCGCGGCCCGCCGACCCACCCGTCCCACAACGCCCGCGAGCCGCCACAGAAGGCGACAGTACTGCTACTCTGCGCTGTCGTGACGTCACGGAGTGCAGACCAGGAGTCCGAGCGACGGGCGGACGCGGCACGCCTCCGCCCACTCCCGCCGGCGGATGTACCCGGCGCCACCCGGGCCCGCCCACGCCCGCCGGCGCGATCGAGGCTCACCGTCGCGATCCTGCTGACGGCGGGCGTCGCGCTGGCACCCGCGGCCCTTCCGGCCAGCCCCGCCCAGGCGGCGTCGGACACCGGGCGAGGGGGCGCGCCGATCGCCGCCACGTACCCGGGATCCACCGCGGGACAGCTCCTCTCGGCGCCGGGGGCGGTGACCCTCGCCGAGCAGCGCGAGGTCGAACGGTACTGGAGCGCGCAGCGGCGGGCCCGAGCCTTCGGGGCCCGCACGAACGACCATGCCGATGCCGCCCCCCTCAGTCCCGGGCCGGCCCCGCCTGCCGCCGGCGACTCCGAAACGGCCGCGAGCGACGCTCCCCCGCCCCCGAGCGCCGGAACGCCCTACACCCGGGGCGGGCTGGTGACCACGACCACCGGCCGGTTGTTCGCCACCATCGGCGGCAGTGACTACGCCTGCTCCGCGAGCGTCGTGTCCAGCCCCAGCCGTGACCTCGTGGTCACCGCGGGGCACTGCGTGCACGGCGGTAGCGGGGAACAGTTCGCGCGGAACGTCATCTTCATCCCCGGGTTCGACAACGGCGCGATGCCCTACGGCATCTGGACCGCCCGCCGGCTTACCGTGACGTCCGGGTGGGCCCGCCAGGACGACTTCGACGTCGACACCGGCTTCGCCCTGTTCAACCCGTCCCCGTCCCGCGGCCGTCATCTCGAGGACACGGTCGGATCCCAGGGCATAGCCTTCGATCTTCCGGGGACGTATCCGCAGTACACCTTCGGCTACCCGCGGCTGCCCCCCTACGACGGCAGCCAACTCGTCTACTGCGCCGGCCCCGGCTTCGGCGACCCCTACGGCAGCCCGTCGATCGGCGTCGCCTGCCGCATGACGGCCGGCGCCAGCGGCGGGCCACTACTCACCGGCCTCGGCCGGCTCGGTTCCGGGCACGGCTGGGTCGACGGGGTGGTCAGCTACGCCTATGCCGGAGTCAACGACAAGCTGTACGGAACTCACTTCGGCGACGTGGTGAAGTCGCTCTACTACCAGTCCTACCGGCTCTAGCGGATCGCCGTCCCCCGGGATACGGCCGACGGACGACGATCGATACCTTCTGCGCATGCCGCATTCGGGCAGCTTCGGGCTCCTCCTGACCGTGCACGTCGTTCTCGGGGTCTTCGTCATCGGTCCGCTGACGCTGATCACCGTGGTCACCCCGCGCCTGCTGCGGTTGGGGGCCGGTGCCCTGCCGATCCTGCGCCTGTGCGTGCGGATGATCCGGGCTCTCGCGCTCGCCTCACTGCTCATCGTCGTGACGGGCCTCGGGCTGGTGCATCAGGGATCATTCGGCAGCGTGCGGTCGCTGGGCGACCCCTGGCTGTCGGGTGCCCTCGTGCTGTGGGTGGTGGCCACCGGGATCTCGCTGGGCATGATCGCGCCCGGGCTCGCYCACGCCGTCAAGGAGATCGACGCGGGCGGTGACACGCGTCGGCGTACCCTTCCAATCATGGGGGGTGTCGCCGTGAGCACCGCCTGCTGGATACTGATCATCGCTTTCATGGTCATCAAGCCCGGGACCTGACGCGGCCGGGCCACCGCGACGATCCGGGCAGGCGGGTCGTCGCTCAGCTCGCCTGCGCGAGCGTCCCGCGACGATCGACTTCCCCGCGATGCACGACATCGTCAAGCTTGTCCAGGATGCGACCCCAGACCTGGCGGGGGAGCTCATGCCCCATCCCGTCGATCTCCAGCAGCTCCGCGAGCGGGATCGCCGCGGCCGTCAACCGACCACCGAGGACCGGGACGAGCGGGTCCGCGTCACCGTGGACGACGAGGGTGGGGACCGGGAGCCGCGCGAGCCCGGGGGTGCGGTCGGGCGCCGCGAGCACGGCGGCGATCTGGCGCATGACCCCGACCGGGTTCGGGCGACGGCCCCATTGGATCTCGGCCCGCCGCCGCAGCCACGCCACGTCCGGCGCGAACAACGGCGAGCCCAGGACCTCCTGCGCCTCGTGCCCGGCGAGGACGAACTCCTCCAGGTCGGCCGGCGCCGGCCGCAGGAACAGCGCGATCGCCTCGGCGGTCGGCTGCACCCKGTGGTCACCCGGATGGGACATCATCGAGGTGAGGCTGCGCACCCGCTCGGGGTTCCCGAGGGCCACGATCTGGGCGATCATGCCACCCATCGAGCTGCCCATCAGGTGCGCCGACTCGATCCCGAGGGCGGTCAGCAGGCCGACCGCGTCCGCGGCCAGGTCCTCGAGCCGGTAGGGAGCGAGGTCGAAGCGACCGCTCAGGATCGCCGCCAGGTCGGGCCGACCGAGCTGGTCGAGATGAGTGGACAGTCCCACGTCCCGGTTGTCGAAGATGATCGTTCGATAACCGCGACGACCGAGCGCGGCCARCAGGTCCGGGTGCCAGCCGACGAGCTGCTGCCCGAGGCCGCCGATCAGGAGCAGCGGCAACCCGTCCTCGTCGCCGTGGATCTCGTAGGCGAGGTCGATGCCGTTGACTGAGACGATGCCCATGGTCGGAAGGTAGCCATCCCATGGCGCCGGCGCACGAGTTCCACCGGCAATCGGCCGGAGGCTACCCGAAAGGGCCAGGCGGATGCCGGCAGCGCGGCCGTCGAGCGGCGAACACCCCACCCATCAACTACTTTAGGTAGTCGCTCGACTTCCTAAAGCGATTATCCTGCTGGGCGACCCCACCGGACGGGCACACATGATCTTTCCGACGATCGAGTTTGCGGCGTTCCTTGTCGTGGTGCTGGCGATCTCCTGGCTGCTGATGCCCCGGCCGAGGCTGTGGAAGCCGTTCATCCTCGGGGCGTCGTATTTCTTCTACGGCTTCGCGGACGCACGCTTCGTGCTGCTGATCGTGGCCTCCACCTTGATCAACCAGGGTGCCGCCGTCGCGATCCACCGCTGGCGCGACCGCCGCGTCCTCATCGCCGCGATCGTCTGCGACCTCGGCCTGCTCGGCTGGTTCAAGTACTACAGCTTCTTCGCCCTGTCGGTGGACCGCGCGCTGGCCGAGATCGGTCTCCCCACGGCGCTGCCCCTGCTCCAGGTGGCGCTGCCGATCGGGATCTCGTTCTTCACCTTCCAGGCGCTGTCCTACGTCATCGACGTCCATCGCGGCACCAGCACACCCGCGTCGCTGCTGGACTTCSCCGTGTACGAGGCGTTCTTCCCGCATCTGGTCGCCGGTCCCATCGTGCGTGCGCGCGAGTTCATCCCCCAGCTCGCCACGCCACGGGACCCGAACCAGGTCCAGGCCACCCGGGCCGTGTTCCTGATCGTGGGCGGCCTGGTCAAGAAGGTGGTGCTCGCCGATCTGATCGCCTCACGCCTCGTCGACCCCGTCTTCGACGCACCCGGYCAGCACTCGTCGCTGGAGATCGCCACGGCCGGCTACGGCTACGCCGTGCAGATCTACTGTGACTTCTCGGCGTACTCCGACATCGCGATCGGGATCGCCCTCCTGCTCGGCTTCCGCTTCCCGGACAACTTCGACCGTCCCTACGCGGCCGTCACCCTGCAGGACTTCTGGCGCCGCTGGCACATGACCCTGTCCCGATGGCTACGGGACTACGTCTACCTACCGCTCGGAGGGAACCGGAAGGGGCAGCGGCGCACCTACCTCAACATCATGATCACCATGACTCTGGGTGGTCTCTGGCACGGCGCCGCCTGGACGTTCGTCCTGTGGGGAGCGCTGCACGGCGGTGGGCTGGTGACCGAACGCCGGATCCGGGCCCGACGGGCGGACCGGATCCGGGCGACGGAACGGGCCCGAGCCACGGGACAGGAGCAGATCCCGGGACGGGCCCGAGCCACGGGACAGGAACAGATCCCGGGACAGGCCGAATCGGCGGGGCTCTCCGCGATGCCGCTACCCCGGCCGGGATCGGAGAGCCCCGCACCGCTCCTTTCCGCTGGCGGATCCGGCGCCGTTATTGGTCCCGGTCCCGCTGCCGGCTTCGGCATCGCCGGCAGTTCCGCGGGGACGCCAACCACGGCGAGCCGCCGGACGATCATCGCCGCACAGGCCGCGCTTCCCGAAGCGGTCCCCAACCCGGTCCGCGCCTGGGCCGGCCGGCTGGCCGTCTTCCACTTCGTGTGTGCCACCTGGGTCCTGTTCCGAGCGCCCGACCTGGCAACGGCACGCGAGCTCGTCGTCCGGCTGTTCACCGCGAGCGGACCGGCGCCGCTGGTCACTCCGACGGTCCTCGCCGCCATCGGGGTGGGACTGGCCACCGCAGCCGTCCCGCGCGTCTGGTGGATCCACGCGCAGGCCGCCTTCACCCGACTGCGCCTTGGCGCCCAGATCGCGCTGCTCACCCCGAGCATCATGATCATTTATGCGATCGTCGGCCCACAGGACGTCGCGCCGTTCATCTACTTCCGCTTCTGAGTCACGCTCGCCTGCTCTCCCCAGCCCAACCCCGGTCCCGGAGCCTGAGTGTTACCCCGGCCGGGGTAACACTCAGGCCGGACGATACGAGCAACGGCGAGAGGGACTTTAACTTAGAGTAATCTAATAGCAACGCCCGATCACATTCCGGGACATCTGTGACCTGCGTCAACGAAGCCGAGGGGCGATGACTGAGCGTGAAGATTCGGCGCCACCGGGACCCCCGGCGACCGCACCCGCGGCGACCACCGGCGTCGTCCGGGTTCGGCAGGCCTTCCTGCTGGTAGCCGTCACCCTGGGTCTGCTGGCGGTGCTCCGCGCCTCGGCGATGGTGCACGCGGGCGAGGGCATGCGCCCAGGACTCACCCGCACGCTCGTGCTGGGCGTGGCCCGGCCGACCGAACGGATCACCCGGACCGTCCATCTCGACGAACCGGACCGGTGGTTGTCGCGCGCGTTTGGTCACGACGCCAAGTCCGGCGGCACCTTCTCCGAGCTGGCATCGGCGGCCAGCCGAGCTGAAGCCGAGCCCGATCGCCCCGGCGCCCTCGGGCCGGGCGCCGCCGGTTCCCACCGCTCCCCGCTGCCACCGCGCCACCCGACCGCGGCCGATCCGCTGCGCGTCCTGGTCACCGGGGACTCGCTGACGGAATCACTCGGTCCGAGCATCATGAACAGTGCGCCCGCCACGATCCGGGCACAGACCGAGACGCGGTTCGGCACGGGCCTGGTGCGGCCCGACTTCTTCGACTGGGCCACCCATGCCCGGGCGCAGATCACGCAGCGCAACCCAGAGCTGGTGATCGTCGCAATGGGCGGGAACGACGGCCAGGGCATCACGCTTGCGGACGGAACCGTCCTGCCGGCCGGATCGGACGCGTGGACCGCCGAGTACCAACGGCGTGCCATCGTCGTGATGCGGATCTGGAGCGGCGACGGAGCCCGCCGAGTGCTGTGGCTCAGCCTCCCGCCGGCCCGGTCGGACCAGCTTAACGGCTACTTCCGCCGGCTGAACGAGGCGACCCTCGACGCCACGACCAGGGTGGTCGGAGCCCGATATCTCGATCTCACCCCGTGGTTGTCGAAGAACGGCGCATACAGCGACTACCTCACCGGCACGGACGGTAACACCGTCCTGGCCCGAGCCCGTGACGGCGTGCACCTGAGTCTCGACGGCGCGCGGATCGCCGCGGGACACGTTCTGGAAACCGTGCGCAGCACGTGGAACCTGCGGTGAACGACGATCGGACCGACCGACCGAACTGGACGATCAGACCGACCGAACGCTCAACGGGGGCGGAACCCGAAGCCCGCGCCGTCCAGATCCCGGCGGGCCTCCAGGACGGCGGCCCGGGCGGCGGCCAGGACGTCGCGACCGGACGGCGCCGCCGCACCGGACACCGAGATCGCGGCGACGAGCTCGTCGGCGAGGACCGCGAGCTGGTCGGTCAGGGCATGCGGCGCCAGCCGCGGCGGACGAGCGCCGGCCGGCGCTCCCGTGCCGGCCCGCTCGCCGAGCGACGCCAGTTCGTCGAGCAGCCGAACGGCCCGCTCCGCCCTGGTACCACCGGATTCCACCGGAACATCCCATGATGACCCGGACCAACACTGAAGGCGGTGAATCAGCAGGCCGACCTCACGGATGAGATCACGGACCTCGTCGGACATCCGAGCAGGTTACCTGACGATGACGGGAACGGGTCTTGCTCTCTACTGTGGTATAGGGCACCCTCCAGACATGGTCCGTTGACGTCGGGTTTCACCTCAGGAGGCGCGCATGTCGCTGAACCGCTCCGCCCAGACCCACCAGATCCTCATCGAGCGGATACCGAAGGCAACCGGCCACGACGTGAACCACTGGCTCGATCGGCTCGACGACGGACCCGGCCTGCTCCGCTTCGCAGAGCGCGTCAACTGGCTGCGGGCCGAGCACGACCTGCCGCACTGCTATGCGGCGGCCCTGGTCCATGAGGCCGATCTGCGGCGGCGGGCGATCCGCGCGTAGACACTCGGCGGCCCGGCCGCGCAGGCCCGGCCGCTCGGTGGGGCGTCGAGGTACGGCCCGGCTTCCCKCAGCTGTCCCCCGCCCCATGGCGCCGGGTACCCGGCGCCATGGGGCGGACATGGTCCGCATCGTTGACGCGCCCGGTCGGCCACCGGACACATCACAATGACTGCATGAACCTCGACGCAGCCACTGAGTTCGTACGCGATCACCACCGGGCGGTGCTCAGCACCACCCGCCGGGATGGCACGCCCCAGATGTCACCGGTCACCGTCGGGGTGGACACCGACGGCCGTCTGCAGATCAGCAGCCGGCTCACCGCCTACAAGGTCCGCCACATCGAGCGGGATCCGACCGTACGGATCTGTGTGTTCCCCGATGAGTTCTTCGGGCCCTGGGTGCAGATCAACGGAACCGCCGAGATCGTCCGGCTACCGGCGGCGATGGACCTCCTGATCTCCTATTACCGAGACATCGCGGGTGAGCATCCCGACTGGGACGACTACCGGGCGGCGATGATCCGCGATCAGCGATGCATCATCCAGATCACTGCGCGGTCGGCGGGGCCGGACGTCTCGGGCTGAGGACCAGGCTTGAGGACACCCGCTATGCGCGCGCCCTGACCACGCGCGCCCTGACCCTGCCCGCCCTGACATGATCATCGGCAGGACCCGGCCCCACGACGGACCCGCGCGCTACTGCCGCAGCTTGGAGAGCAGGCGCAGCGTCTCCAGGTAGACCCAGACGAAGCCGATCAGCAGGCCGAATCCCGCCCGCCACGCCTCGGAACGCGGCGCATGGGACGCGATCGCCCGCTCGATGTAGTCGAAGTCGAGGATGAACTGCAGGCTCGCGACGCCGARCACAAGCAGGCTGAACAGGATGCCGAGCGGCGTCGCATCGTTGATCACCGGCAGGTGGCTTCCGCTGGTGGCCCTGATCACGAGGTCGGTCAGGCCGAGGAGCACGACCCCGAGGAGCACGCCGAACACGATACGGGCCATCCGGGGGGTGGCCCGTAGCCGACCACTACGGTAGGCGACCAGCATCGCGACGAAGATCAGACCGGTCCCGAGCAGGGCCTGCGGGATGATGCCGTTGAAGGCGTTCTCGTAGTAGCGCGAGACCGCCCCGACCGCCACCCCTTCGATCAGGGCGAAGGCGATGATGAGCGGCGGACTGATCAGGTTGCGAAACGAGACGAACAGGCTGATCGCCAGGGCGACGAGGCCGGCCCCCAGCGCGATGCCGGGCGAGTCCGGCGCGAGGGCCCAGCCGACCGCGCCACCGACCGCCAGCAGCGCGAACAGCCCCAGCGTGTGCACGACGACGTCGTCGATCGTGAGGGTGGTGGGCTGGCGGTAGTGGCTCGCCAGCTCCTCGGGGGTCGGCGTGGGAGGAGACGCGAACCCACCGCGACGGAACGCGGGGTTCGAGGAACGAAGGTCGGCCATGGAGCCGGCTCCTCTCGGTCGCCTCCGGGGAGGCATCACCCTCGGTGACTACAGCCTACGTCACCGTCTGGAACGTTCCTTGGGATACGGGAGTTCCCGGCGCACCGGGACACGGTGGATGGCGACAAGGCATCGCGGCGCACGTCCACGCGCGCATCCTCACAGCATCCCACAGCGACGAAGCCTTCCCCTCCTCGGCCGCGGTTCATCGGTCAGATGCCCGGATGACCGAGAAAGGATTGTGCCGGTGGTCGGAGTCGAACCGACACTCGAGCTGTTTTTAGGACAGCCTCCTCTACCAGTTGGGATACACCGGCTCGTCTACATCGCTGATGTTTCTACCACGCTACGTAGGGTCTGGGAATAACACATGCGGAAAAAGTGGTCCGGAGATGGCGGCACGACCGAAAGCGTGACTCATCGTGACGAGGATGCCAACTGTTCGCCATCCCCTTCGATCGGTGGACAGCTCAGATCGCTAAAAGGCGGGTCCACCGTCGGGTTTGGTCCTGACGGCCAGAGCGGAGACGCGGGAAAACACCCCCACCTAAGTGCCGTGAAGCCACGAGGGCCGGTGAACCATCGCAACCGGGCGACGATTCACCGGCCCGCAGGCTCCCGGCGTCCCTACCGTCACACGCCGGCCATGGTGCCGCCGGGCGCTCAGTTCACGTGCCGCGCGGACCGGGCGTCCGGCTCCGGCCGCGGGAGATCCTGCCGGTCGGTGCGGCCCGGACGACATCCTCACCCGGGGACGCGGCCTCACCACCCTCGGCCTCACCGCCCTCGGCATCGCCGGGCGAGTCGGCTGCGACGGCGGACGCGGGGGCGCGAGTGGTCCCGTTCCGCCCGGTCGTCGTGACCGGAGTGCCGGGCGTGCCTGGGGAGATGGCCGCGGCGAACGCGGACGGCATCGCCGCCCGGCGGAACTCGGCCCGGGGATCGGCGAAGGATCCGAGCGAGACGATCTCGCGGCGGAAGAACAGTGCCAACGACCAGTCCGCGACCACCCTGGTCTTGCGGTTGAGGGTGGGAACCCTGCTCAGGTGGTACGTCCGGTGCATGAACCAGGCGGGCCAGCCGCGCAGCTTGACCCCGTAGACCTCGGCGACACCCTTGTGCAGGCCCAGGGACGCCACGCTGCCGGCATAGCTGTGCTCGTATGGTTCGAGGGGCTCGCCGCGCAGCTCGGCGAGGATGTTGAGGGCCAGCCGGCGAGCCTGGCGGACGGCGTGCTGGGYCGAGGGACCGGTCGTGACATCCTCGCCCCTGGTCAGGTCGGGCACGGCCGCGCAGTCACCCGCGGCCCACGCGTCACCCACCCCGTCGATCTGCAGGAAGACGGTCGCGCGCACCCGGCCTTGATCGTCCAAGGGCAGATCCGTGTCGGCCAGCATCGGGTTCGCCCGCACCCCGGCCGTCCACACGATGGTGCCCGCGTCGAACTCCTCACCGTTATTCAGCACAACCCGCCCACCGACCAGGCTCTCCACCCGCGTGTTCAACCTGACGTCGATGCCCCGGTGCTCGAGCTGCCGGAGGGTATAAAGCCCCATTCCGGGTGAAACCTCGGGAAGAATACGGCCGGCGGCTTCAACGAGGACCCAACGCATATCCGTCGGTTCCAGATCAGGATAGAAAGAACACGCATCGCGGGCCATGTCCTCCAACTCGGCAAGAGCCTCTATTCCGGCATACCCTCCGCCGATGAAGAGAAAGGTCAGCGCCCGGCGCCGGACCGCGGGATCGGTCACCGAGGCGGCCGCGTCCAACCGGCTGATGACCTGATTACGGAGATAAATGGCCTCGGCCGCGCTCTTGAAGCCGATGCCCTGCTCCGCGAGCCCTGGGATTGGCAGGGTTCGCGCCACCGATCCCGGACACATCACCAAGATGTCGTACTTAAGATCAAATTTCTCGCCAAGGGATGGTTTGATCACGGCGGTCCGTGTCCCATGCGACACCTGAAGCGCGCTTCCGCTGACAACCCGACAGCCCTTCAGCACCTTACGTAGCGGCACCACCACGTGCCGTGGCTCAAGGTTGCCGGCCGCCGCTTCCGGGAGGAAAGGCTGATAGGTCATGTACGAGTTGGGCTCGACGACTGTGACCAATGCCTCGTCCTGGCGCAGCTTCCGCCGCAGCCGCAGGGCCGTGTACATGCCGACGTATCCTCCGCCGACGATGAGGATGTGCGGTGGTTGCCCGTAGCCCATGGCAAAAACGTACCCACGAGGGCCGTGTTACACCCTGGTCCCGGGCTGGCCGCCCAGCTTTTTTCGTGACGCAGGACACGAATACCGGCGGTCTTCGGCCCGTGGTGCCGATGCGTGGGGACCGTGTTCCGGCTCACCTTCTGTGTCGACGGCCACAAGGACAAAGACTTACCCGGCCCGCTCAACCACTTCCGCGAGCTCCGCCGCCGTGCCAAAAATCGTGTCAAGCATCACTTCGGTGACCCGACCGGTGAAGGTGTTCTGCTGGCTTGGGTGATAGCAACCAACGACCGACACCCCGGATACGGGAAGTTCGACCCGCACGCCGTGCCCGAACGACACCCGGCGCGGAGGAACCGGGAATCCGGCCTGGACCAGGGCGGGCCACAGGGCGGACCAGGCGAATCCACCGAGGACGACGATGACCCGCAGGGTGGACCGGACAAGCTCCAGGTCACGCACCAACCAGGGCCGACAGGTGTCACGCTCCGTAGTGGTCGGCTTGTTCGCGGGCGGAGCGCAACGGACGACGGCGACGATGCGCGTGGCCGTCAGACGCTGACCGTCCCCGGCGGACACCGAGGTCGGCAGCGCCGCCAGCCCGACGCGGTGCAACGAGGCAAACAGCCAGTCGCCGCTGCGGTCCCCGGTGAAGATGCGTCCGGTGCGGTTCCCTCCGTGGGCCGCGGGCGCCAGACCGATGACGAGGATCCGGGCGTCGCCCGGG
Source organism: Frankia sp. CgMI4 (assembly GCF_001756285.1). Taxonomy (NCBI): domain Bacteria; kingdom Bacillati; phylum Actinomycetota; class Actinomycetes; order Frankiales; family Frankiaceae; genus Frankia; species Frankia sp. CgMI4. The sequence goes on along the minus strand of NZ_MAQZ01000044.1, from coordinate 74,504 downwards.
CCGAACGAGGGCACCGGACGCCCCCAGTAGGCCTGCTCGGCGAAGGCCGCCCGCCGCACCGCCGCGACTTCTTCCCGCCAGGTGACCAGGCGCGGGCAGGCCCGGCAGACGGACATCCGGGCATCGAGCTCCCGGGTGCCCGTCGCGTCGGCGGCCAACGCGCGGACCTCGCCCGGCGTGGCTGCGACCGGTGTGTCGGCGGCGGCGAGGTCCCCCGGCCAACCGCTTCCCGGTCGCACCGGGCCCCCTGACCGCACCGGGTCACCCGTCCCGTCCGTCACCCCGCCCCACCGGTCCTCCTACAGCTGGTCCTCATACCGACGGGCCGGCGGTGACGGGCGGCGCCGCCCGCCCGGGCCCAGTGGCCGGGGCGCCCGGCGCGGCGGCCAGGGCCAGCGCTATCCCATCGAGGATGTCGCGTTCGCTTGCCACCACCGCCGCGGCGCCCGTTCGCTCGACCAGGGTGCGCAGCACGAGCGCGCCGGCGGCGATGACGTCCACCCGACCCGGGTGCATCACCGGCAGGGCCGCGCGCTGGTCGTGCGTCATCCTCAGCAGCCGGTCCGTGACCTGCGCGACCTGCTCCGCCGTCGTCACGGACAGGTGGATGCGGGTCGGGTCGTACTCGGGGAGATCAGCCGCGAGGGCGGCGACCGTGGTGACGGTCCCCGCGACGCCGACCAGCGTCGCCGCCTCGGTCAGGGGCACGGTACGGGCGGCGAGGTCGAGTGCCGCGTGCACGTCGGCGACGATCGCCGCGGCCTGCGCGCCGGTCGGCGGATCATCGTGCAGGTGCCGCTCCGCCAGCCGCACGCATCCGACGTTCACCGAACGGGCGGCCCGCACCCCGCTCACGTCCCCGAGGACGAGTTCGGTCGAGCCGCCGCCGATGTCGGCGAGCAGGATCGGCGTGGCGACCGGCCCCGTCGGCGCGCCCTCGACCGAACCGGCAGACGAACTGGCGTCGAACGAACCGGCGTCAAACGAACCGGCTCGGCCGACGAGGTCACCGATGGCGCCGCCGAAGGACAGGGCCGCCTCCTCGTTCCCGCTGATCACCTCGGGGTCCACACCGAGGATCGCGCGGACCCCGGCGACGAGCTCATGGCGGTTGCGCGCGTCGCGGGTCGCGCTCGTGGCGACCATCCGCACCCGTGAGGCTCCCAGCCGCTCGATCTGCTCGGCATAGTCCCGCAGCGCGGTGAAGGTGCGGGCGAGCGCCTCCGGCGCGAGCTCACCGGTCCGGTCGACCCCGGCCCCCAGCCGGACGATCTCCATCTGGCGGGTCAGCTCGTGCAGGGTCGATCCCTCGACGTCCGCCACCAGCAGACGGATCGAGTTGGTTCCACAGTCGATCGCGGCGACCCGACTCACGGTCTCTCCTCCCCGGTCAAATCCCCTATCGGATCTCTTTCGGATCCCCCGTCGGGTCCCCTGCCGGATCCCCTGTCGAACGACTGCCGGTCGGTCCGTCGCCCGCCGCCCCGCCGCCCGGGGCGKGTCCGGGCGCCTCGGCCTCGTCAACGCCCGGACATCGGCCACCGGCCACGCACGGCCCCCGCCGACCCCAGTCGGGAACAGCCGCAAGGGCCTCGTCACCGAACGGATTGACTCCCGGACCCACGGCGAGACTGTGCGCTACGAGGACGTGCAGGCACTTGACCCGATCGGGCATGCCACCCGCGCTCGGAGCGGCGGGCAGCACCTCGTGCGCGTCGCGCCGGGCGAGGTAGTCCCGGTGGGCGACGGCGTAGGCGGCGGCGAGCCGCGGATCCTCCGCCAGCCGGGCTGTCATCTCGCGCATCACCCCGACCCCCTCCAGCCGCGAGATCGCCGACGCAGCCCGGGGGCAGGTGAGGTAGTACAGGGTCGGGAAGGGGGTGCCGCCGGCAAGCCGCGGTGCGGTCTCGACCACGTCGGGAAGACCGCACGAGCAGCGATGGGCCACCGCGAGGACGGCTCGCGGCTCGCGGGAGAGCTGACGGCGCACGATCTCGAGATCCTCGGCCGTCACCRCCGGTGCCATACTCACCCCCTCGCCGTCATCGCCGTCATCACCGTCCGCCAAGCCCGTTCCTTCGCCRCACCGGGGTCGGGGCTCCCGCCCCGTGACCGCTACGGCGTCGAGATCTCCGACCAGAGTCGGGCGTACCAGGCCGAGCCCCCGGACGACCCGCCGCGGGTCTCGTCGCCGTCCTTGGTGGGTGCCGGTTTGATCGGCATCAGGTACGCCCGCTCACCGGGCTTGACGTAATGCAGCCGACGGCGCGCCTCGTCCTCGACCCAGGCCTGGTCGTCGTAGCGCTCGACCGTCGCCCGCAGCTCGTTGACCCTCGCCTGGGCCTGCGCGTTGGTCCGGCTCAGCTCGGAGAGCTTGGCCTGCTGCTGCAGGTACAGCCGCAGCGGATAGGCGAGGGTCAGGACCAGCACGCAGATCACGACGGCGAGCAGGGTCGCCCTCGTGGTCAGCGCGGTGTTCCGCGGCGGCATGGGATCAGCCGGCTTGCCTGCGGCGGGGGAACGCGGCGGCGCCCGCGTACCGGGCCGCGTCGTCGAGTTCCTCCTCGATGCGCAGCAGCTGATTGTACTTCGCGACCCGCTCCGAGCGCGCCGGGGCGCCGGTCTTGATCTGACCGCAGTCGACCGCGACGGCGAGGTCGGCGATGGTGGTGTCCTCGGTCTCGCCGGACCGGTGGGACATCATTGCCCGGTAGCCGCTRCGGTGGGCCAGGTTCACCGCGTCGAGCGTCTCGGTCAGCGTGCCGATCTGGTTCACCTTCACCAGCAGGGCGTTTGCGGCCTTCAAGGCGATCCCGCGAGCCAGCCGCTCCGGGTTGGTCACGAACAAGTCGTCCCCGACGAGCTGCACCTTGCCACCGAGCCGCTCGGTGAGCGCCACCCAGCCATCCCARTCATCCTCGGCCAGCGGGTCCTCGATGGAGACGATCGGGTAGGCGGAGACGAGCTCGGCATAGTAGTCGCTCAGGTACTCGGCGCTACGCGAGTTGCCCTCGAAGGTGTACGACCCGTCCGCGTAGAACTCGGTGGAGGCAACGTCCAACGCCAGGGCGATGTCCGTCCCCAGGGCGAAGCCGGCCTTGTCGATCCCCTCGGCGATGAGGTYGAGAGCCTCCCRGTTGGTGGGCAGGCTCGGCGCGAAGCCGCCCTCGTYGCCCACGCCGGTCGCCAGGMCCCGCGCCTTCAGCACGCTCTTGAGCGCGTGATAGACTTCCGCACCCCAGCGCAGCGACTCGGCGAAAGTGCTCGCGCCGATCGGAGCAATCATGAACTCCTGAATGTCGACGTTGGTGTCGGCGTGCGCACCACCGTTGAGGATGTTCATCATCGGCACCGGGAGCAGGTGCGCGGTCGGACCTCCCAGGTACCGGAACAGCGGCAGGCCGCTCGACGACGCCGCCGCCTTGGCCACCGCCAGGCTGACCCCGAGCAGGGCGTTGGCGCCGAGGGCCGACTTGCCCGGGGTGCCGTCGAGGTCGATGAGCGTCGCGTCGAGAAGACGCTGCTCGGTGGCCTCCAACTCCATGATCGCCGGACCGATCCGGTCGATCACCGCGGCCACGGCCTTGGTCACGCCCTTGCCGCCATAGCGGTTGTCCCCGTCGCGCAGCTCGACGGCCTCGAAGGCACCGGTGCTCGCCCCGCTGGGCACCGCGGCGCGGCCCAGCGTGYCGTCCTCCAGGACGACCTCGACCTCGACGGTGGGGTTACCGCGCGAGTCAAGGATCTCGCGGGCTCCGACGGCCTCGATAGACGGCACGGCTTCGACCTCCGGTATGCGCTCTGACACGGAACGATGACGCGGTGGCAGCAGCGGACCGCCACAGGCCGGTGACCGGAAGCCACCACCCCGCGGCAGGCCACCGGGGCAGACCCTGATGGCCTGCCGCGGATCGTGGCGCGGGACGAGCGGTGCCGTCCGGACGAAACCGGTCGCTGCGAGACTACCGTCGCCCCACGGCGACGCGACGCCGGTCCCGGCCCGGCGCGGCGCGTCCATTCACCCGCGGCGGGTCCGTTCACCGGCCACCCGACGGTCATTTCACCGCCTGCCTGGCCGTCGGGCACCCGGGCGTCGATCCTCCCGCGGACGGCGGTGTCACGCATCCCACAGGCCGGCGAGTTCGTTGTGGGCCACCGGTGCGGACCGGCTAACCGATCCGCCCGATCGGCGGCATGACCAGCGGACCGGCCGAGGGCAGACCAAGCCGCGCCGCCAGCGGTGCCAGCGCCCCCCAACCCGGGACGAAGCCGGCACCGGGACCAGCGCCGAGCAGGCCCAGGGCGGACCCGGCCACCGACCCGGCCACCGACCCGGCCACCGACGCGGCGGCCCCGCGGTCCTCGCTGGACTTCGGCGACCGGACCCGTTCCAGCACCGACGGCTTGGGCGTCAGCCGCACCCGCGGAGTCTCACCGGCCGGCAGACCGGCGCGCGACCAGGCGAGTTCGATCGCCTGCGCCAACCCGCCGAGGACGTCCACCAAGCCGTGCGCATGGGCGTCCGCGCCGGTCCACACCCGGCCGCGGGCCAGCTGGTGCGCCTGGTCCCGGGACAGCCCGCGAGCGACCGCCACCTTGTCAACGAAGTCGGCGTAGACCCGGTCCAGGAACTCCTCCAGTTTCTCCCGCTCCCCCGGGGTGAAGGGCCGCCGCGGCGACATCATCAGCGCATGCTCGCCCTCCGCGACGGCACCGAAGCCCACTCCCACCTTGTCGAGCAGCCCGCTGATCACCTGCTTGCCGGCGAACACCCCGATCGAGCCGGTCAGCGTGCCGGGGTTCGCCACGATCGCATCGGATGCCAGGGCGACGAAGTAGCCACCAGAGGCCGCCACGTCACCCATCGAGACGATCAGCGGCCGGCCGCTGGCCCGGAACCGCTCGGCCTCCCGGCGGACCAGGTCGGAGGCGACGTAGGAACCCCCAGGGCTGCTCACCCGGAACACCGCCGCCGCCACCGCGGGATCACGCGCGGCGGAACGGAAGGCCGCCGCGGTGGCCTCCGCTGCGAGCACCGGCCCGGAGAACGGACCCGGGGCACCGTKTCCGAGGACGACCGGCCCGGTCCCATGGATGAGCGCGATGACCGACTTCTTCGGGTCTCGATGTGGCGCCGTCACGGAGGGGGCCAGCGCACTCGTCCCGCTGCCCGCGGCCTCGTCCGGGTGGAGGTGGGCCTCCCCGGCGCCGTCGGGACGGGAGCCGTCCCGATCATCGGGAACCTCGCGGAAGAAGAAAGCCGCCGGACCGCCGGCCGCCAGCGCCGCCACGCGAAGCGCCGGGAACTTCTCCCGCCGCTCGGCGGACCGCCGGTAGGCGGAGGCGTACATCAAAACCGGCTCCGCGCCGGACCCGCGGCGCGCATCCTCCCGGCCCGCGCCCTCCCCGTCACCCCCGAATCCGGCCGACGGCCCCCGCGTCACCCGTTCCCGTGCCGCCGCGTACACCTCGTCGCGGTAGCCGAGACGGTCGACGAGACCGGTGTCGAGCGCGRCGGACCCGGCCAGCGGTCCGAGATCGATCAGACGCCGAACCCGGTCGGTGGACAGCCCGCGTCCCTCGGCGATGCCGGCCACGATCTGGTCAGAGCTGGACTCGATGATCCGGCTGACCGCCTCCAGGTGCGCCGGGGTGAAGTCCCGCTCCACCAGCGTGTTGACGGCGTTCTTGTACTCGTACCGCTGGCCGATCTCGACGGAGATACCGAGCCGGTCGAGCGCTCCCCGCAGGAACGGCGCCTCCATCCCGAGACCGGTCAGGCCGCAGTCACCGGGCGGGGCGAGCCAGATCTCGTCGAACGCGCAGGCCAGATAGTAGGGCGCCGTGCCGCCCCCGAACTCCCCGAAGGTGTCCGCGTAGGCGATGGCGGTGCCACCGGCCGCACGAAACGCGGCGATCGCGGCGCGAATCTCCTGGATACGTGCCAGCGGCATCCCGCAGGCGGCGATATGCGCGACCACGATGGACACCCGGGGATCCTCGGTCGCGTACCGTAGGCCTTCGACGACATCCCGCAGGGTCGTCCGACGCCGGGCGAGCGCCAGGGTGATCGGGTCGGTGGGGACGCCTTCGATCGGGTCGACCGTCAGATCGAGTTCAAGGACGATCGGAGCCGTCCGCCGCGCCGCGATCTGGCGGACGTCGGCCAGCGCCTTACGTGGGATGGCAGCCATGCCCTCAGAGGCTAGCCTTCCCCCGCACGGCGCCTCCGGCGCAGTGCGGGGACCCCTGGCATCGGGCGCCGTACGGGGTCTCCGTCGCCTCGCCTTCGGCGAACCTCCTGGGACAACCCTCAAAGAACCCACGGCGCCTCCGGCGCAAAGAACCCACAGCGCCTCCGGCGCAGTGCGGGGACCCCTGGCGCCGCCGGAAAATAACTTCAAGTTTTGATCTTGGTCTTGCCGGTGCGATGCGCGAGGCCCGCCGCGGTGGGTGCGGTGATCGGTATCCGCGGATCAGACGGTTCCTCCCGACCGTTTCGCGTCGTCGTGCAGCCCGCCGACGAACGACTCCGMGACGCTGACCTGCTCCCGAAGCGTGGAGAGTTTTTCCTCCGCGAGTACCACCCAGGTGCCAAGCCGCTCCTGGAGCTCGGCCCGGACGCCCGCGGCGAGGTCGGGCTCGGCGAGCTCATCACGAAGGGCCAGCAGCGACCGTATCTCCTCCAGGGTGAACCCCAACGGTTTCATCTTCTTGATGAGGAGCAGCCGCTCGATGGCGTCGTCGTCGTAGAGACGAAATCCCCCTACGGTCCGACCTACCGGCGCGAGGAGCCCTGACTCCTCATAGTAGCGGACTGTTCGCAGGGAGAGGCTGACCCGCTCCGCAACGTCCCCGATCTGGTAAACGTCGCCACGGGTCGTGTTCGATCCCGAAACACCACGGCGCTTGGTGGACAACTCGGCCCTTACGTTAGGGTAGATATTGGACGACCGGACCGGACGATTTTGGGCAACCGGACCGGACGTCAGGCAGTCGACTGTACGTCGCTCGGCGATGTGGYGCCCCCTTCGCCGAAGCGGGCGGGACGGGGGAGTGCGGGGCGCCCGAGCGTGCCGTCCGTCGTCCGGTACCGACCGGACCGCGTTGCCGGAAACGTGAGATGCGTCACGTCGGAGCCGTCGCGCTCGCCGATGCGGCCCCGCGGYCGTGTCCACGGCGTCCACCCGGCCGGCCCCGCGTTCGTATGGACGCGCACGTTACCGCGGCCCCGACGAACATGGCGCCGGTCCGAACGGGAGGAGGGTGGGTTGCCGGGGCGGGTGGGAAGGTTGTCGTAGGCTGGACATATCGTCTGTGCCGACAGGGCTGAGCCGATCGAGGTCGATCCGGTATCAAGGTTGACCCGTATTAAGGTCGGCTCGGCATCAAGATCGATTGGGTATCGAGGTTGACCCGCTGCCGGCGCCTGCGGACCGGGGCATCGCCGGGCGGAAGCGTCGTGTGGAGCGGGGCCGGGCCGGACGGTAGATCAGGGCCGGATCGGCCTCGCCGTGTCACGTCGTCGGATCCCAACCATCGGATCCCAACCAACCGAGAGGCACAGGGACGCACCCCATGACCCTCGCGCCGTTGCTCGACGCGCTGATCGCCCGTCCCGGCGGGGACCCTGCCCTGGGCCGGGCGATCGGCGCGGTCGGTGAACCGGTCCTCGACCTCGCTGGTCCCGCGGCGTTGCGGCCCTTCGCCGCCGCGGCCCTGGCGGTCGGGGCCGACCGGCCGGTCCTCGCTGTCGTGGCTACCGGCCGGGAGGCCGAGGATCTGGCGTCGGCGCTCGGCAGCCTGCTCGGTCCCGATGTGGTCGCGGTCTTCCCGAGCTGGGAGACCCTGCCCCACGAGCGGCTGTCCCCCCGGGCTGACACGGTCGGGCAGCGCCTCGCCGTGCTGCGCCGGCTCGCGCATCCGGCGAGCACCGGTCGGCCRCCACTGCGGATCGTGGTCGCGTCGATCCGTGCGGTGTTGCAACCCCAGGTGGCCGGRCTCGGCGAGCTCGCACCGGTCACCCTCGCCGAGGGCGATACGGCCGACCTCGACGGCGTGGTGACGCGGCTGGTGGACATCGCTTATCACCGGGTGGACCTGGTCGAGCGGCGCGGCGAGATCGCCGTGCGCGGCGGCATCCTCGACGTCTTCCCGCCCACCGAGGAACATCCGCTGCGGGTCGAGTTCTTCGGCGATGAAGTCGAGGACATCCGCCGGTTCTCCGTGGCGGACCAGCGGGCGCTACCGGAGGATGATGGCGCGGCCGGTGGTGGCCGTGTCCTGTTCGCGCCGCCGTGCAGCGAACTGCTACTGACCGCGCAGGTGCGGGCGCGGGCCGCGGACCTCGCGACGCGCCACCCGGAGCTGCTGGACCTGCTCGACAAGATCGCCGACGGCATCCCCGTGGAGGGGATGGAGGCGCTCGCCCCGGTACTCGTCGACGCCATGTCACTACTCCTGGACGATCTGCCGGCCGGCACCCACGTGCTGGTCTGCGATCCCGAACGGGTCCGTTCGCGGGCGAGCGAACTGGTGCGCACGAGCCAGGAGTTCCTCGACGCGTCGTGGAGCGTCGCGGCGCTGGGTGGCGGCGCGCCGATCGATCTCGGCGCGGCCGCCTACCGATCGATCATCGAGGTCCGCGAGCGTGCGGAGGATCTCGGCCTGCCGTGGTGGTCGGTCACTCCCTTCATGTCGACCCCGGCAGGCAGCGACCGGGAACCGGCGGGCACCGGGCTGACGGGCGCCGCCYACGACGGGACCGAGTACGGCGACAACTACGGCGACAACACGGTGGTCGCCAGCCTCCGGCCCGCGCCGATCTACCACGGGGACACCGCGGCGGTCATCGCCGACGTCAAGGGCTGGCTCGCCGAGTCCTGGCGAGTGCTGCTGGTCACCGAGGGGCACGGTCCGGCGCAGCGCCTGGTGGAGATGCTGCGCGACGCCGACCTGGGCGCCGGCCTCGCCGAGGAGGCCACGCTCACTCCGGGCGTCGCCATAGTCACCTGCGGTCGGCTCGCCACCGGCTTCACCAGCGATACTTTGCGCCTCGCCGTTCTTACTGAAAGCGACATCGCGGGTGCCCGCGGGGTGAGCACGAAGGACATGCGGCGCATGCCGAGCCGGCGGCGCAAGGGCATCGATCCGCTCGCCCTGCTCCCCGGGGACATGGTGGTCCACGACGCGCACGGCGTCGGCCGCTACGTCGAGATGGTCACCAGGACCGTCGCGGGCGCCAAGCGGGAGTACCTTCTGCTGGAGTACGCCCGGGGCGACCGACTGTATGTGCCGACCGACCAGCTTGAACAGATCACCCGGTATGTCGGGGGTGACGCGCCGAGCCTGGACCGCATCGGCGGCGCCGACTGGGCCAAGCGCAAGAGTCGGGCCCGCAGGGCCGTCAAGGAGATCGCCGGTGAGCTGATCCGGCTCTACAGCGCCCGGATGGCTGCTCCCGGGCATGCCTTCGCTCCCGACAGTCCCTGGCAGCGTGAGCTGGAGGACGCCTTCCCGTTCCGAGAGACACCCGATCAGCTCGCCGCCATCGACGAGGTCAAGGCCGACATGGAGAAGCCGGTCCCGATGGACCGGGTAATCTGCGGCGACGTCGGCTACGGCAAGACCGAGATCGCGGTGCGGGCCGCGTTCAAGGCGGTGYAGGACGGCAAGCAGGTCGCGGTGCTGGTGCCCACGACGCTGCTGGTCCAGCAGCACTTCCAGACCTTCTCCGAGCGTTACGCCGCATTCCCGGTGGTGGTGAAGGCGATGAGCCGGTTCAACTCGCCCGCCGAACACAAGGCGGTGCAGGAGGGGCTCGCTACCGGCAGTGTCGACGTGGTCATCGGCACCCACCGGCTGCTGTCCGGGGAGAACCGCTTCAAGGATCTCGGCCTGGTGATCGTCGACGAGGAGCAGCGCTTCGGTGTCGAGCACAAGGAGCAGCTCAAGAAGATGCGCACGGCGGTGGACGTGCTCACGATGAGCGCCACACCGATCCCCCGCACGCTGGAGATGTCGATCACCGGCATCCGGGAGCTGTCGACCATCGACACTCCGCCCGAGGAGCGGCACCCGGTGCTGACCTCGGTCGCCGCCTACGACGCCCGTCAGGTGGCCGCGGCGATCCGCCGGGAGCTGCTGCGCGAGGGGCAGGTCTTCTTCATCCACAACCGGGTGGAGACGATCGACCGGGCCGCCGCCCGGCTGCGCGATCTGGTTCCCGAGGCGCGGATCGCCACCGCCCACGGCCAGCTGCACGAGGACGCGCTTGAGCAGGTCATGGTCTCCTTCTGGGAGAAGAAGTTCGACGTGCTGGTCTGCACGACGATCGTGGAGTCGGGCCTGGACATCTCCAACGCCAACACCCTCATCGTCGAGCGGGCCGACGTGTTCGGCCTGTCCCAGCTGCACCAGCTGCGCGGCCGGGTCGGGCGGGGCYGGGACCGGGCGTACGCCTACTTCCTCTACCCGCCGGACAAGCCGCTGACCGAGACCGCCCACGACCGGCTCGCCACGATCGCCCAGCACAACGACCTTGGTGCCGGAATGGCCGTGGCCATGAAGGACCTGGAGATCCGGGGAGCGGGCAACCTGCTCGGCGGCGAGCAGTCCGGGCACATCGCCTCGGTCGGGTTCGACATGTACGTGCGGATGGTCGGCGAAGCGGTGGCCGAGTACCGCAGGGAGGGGGTCGAGGAGCCCCCGGAGGTCAAGGTCGAGCTGCCGGTCGACGCGAGCCTGCCGCATGACTACGTGCCGAGCGAGCGGCTGCGGCTGGATGCCTACCGGCGGCTGGCCGGCGCCGCCACGGACGCCGACATCGACGAGGTGCGTGGCGAGCTCGTGGACCGGTTCGGTCCGGTGCCCGAACCGGTCGAGAACCTGCTGGCCGTYGCGGGCCTGCGGGTGCTTGCCCGGCGCTTCGGCGTCACGGAGATCATCACCGCCGGTCGCCAGATCYGGTTCGCTCCGCTGGAGCTGCGGGAGAGTCAGACACTCCGGCTGACCCGGCTCTACCGGGGCGCCGTGGTCAAACCGGCGGTGCGGACCGTACTCGTTCCCGCGCCGACCGAGACGGGGCRCATCGGTTCCCGGCCATTGCGGGACCGGGCCCTGCTCGTCTGGGTCGGCCAGCTCCTGCATGCGGTCGCGGGCGACTCGGTMGCCGCCGCGGCGGCCTCGATCTGACTCCTGGCGTAGGGCGCCGTACCGTACGCCACGCTGAGCGGATACCGTCTCGGCTCGTGAAGCTTTCCCGTCTCCTCGCCGGTGTCGGGCTCCTCATGCTCGTCGGTACCGGGTGCACGACCCATGCCGGGGCCGCCGCCCAGGTCGGTTCGCAGACCATCGGGACCTCCCAGCTGCGCGGCATCGTCGACCGTGGGCTCAAGGCCGCGCAGACGGTACCGATCCCGCAGACCTCGCAGTCGGCGTCGCAGAGTCTCAACCGGGGTGAACTCCAGCGACGAACCCTGACCACGCTCGTGCAGCTCGAATTGATCTCCGGTGAGGCGAAGCGGCTGGGGATCTCGCTGACCGGCCAGGACATCGCGTCCTACTACCAGGCGTACGCGATCCTGCAGTTCGGCAGCGTGAAGGCGTTCGAGCAGCGAGCCGCCGCGGCAGGCTTCGCCCAGCAGGACGTGGCGACGATCGTCCGCTCGGGAGCGTTCGAGTCGGCGCTCGGGGACAAGATCAGCCCGGGTGTCCTCGCCTCCGACGCGGACACCCGCGCCCAGTACGACAGCATCGTCGATCAGATCGGGAAGATCCCTCTCAGCTACCGGCAGGCCAAGCCCTACCTGGCTCGGTTCCTGGTGGCGGACAAACGGGCGACGAAGGTGCGTCCGCTACTCGCGCAGGCCGAGTCCCGGGATCCCATCTCGATAAACCCACGATTTGGTACCTGGGACACGAAGCAGTTCGCCGTGGTCGCCGCTGAGGGCTCGATCGCCAGCAAGCCCGCGCCCACGCCGATCCTGGACCTGACCACCCGATCCTGAGCGGACGGCGACATGTTGATGCGGATCACCGTGGTCGTCACCAGCCCCCGGGTGGCACCGGGAATTCTCACGGCCCGGGCGTGGGATGTCGTGCGCACGGTGCCCGTCCTGACCGCGAGCCCCACGCATCCTCAGCTCGCCGCGCTGCGGGCGGCCGGTGCGACCGTCCTGATCGTCGATCCCGGCGATCCCGGCGATCCMGGCGGTCTGGCCGGCGCGGTGACCCTCATCCGGGCCGCCCTGCCTGATCCCGCGGCGGCCGAGGTCGCCTGGCTACCCGATCCGCTTGCGCCGAACATCCTCGACTGCCTCCTCGACGAGGCGAGTGGATCCGGGGAACGCAACGATGCCGGCGTCGACGGGGTGACCGGGGTCGAAGTGACGAGCCTCGTGRCCACCAGGGAGCTGCCCGGCTCGAGCCTGTTGGACGCCGTCGCGGTCATGGACCGCCTGCGGTCGCCGGGCGGCTGCCMCTGGGACGCCGAGCAGACGCACACCTCGCTCGCACCGTACCTGGTCGAGGAGACGTACGAGGCGTATCAGGCGATCGAGGACGGCGATCTCACCGAGCTGCGCGAGGAACTCGGCGACGTGCTGATGCAGGTGCTCTTCCACGCTCGGATCGCCGCCGAGCGCGCCGACGACGGCTGKGACGTCGATGACATCGCGGCCGGTCTGGTGGCCAAGTTGATCCGCCGTCATCCGCACGTGTTCGGTGACGTGGTCGTGGACGGTCCGGCGAACGTCGTCGCCAACTGGGACGCGATCAAGGCGGTCGAGAAGGGGCGCGTCTCGGTGACCGAGGGTGTCCCACTCTCCCAACCGGCGTTGTCCCTCGCGGCCAAGCTGCTGAAGCGGGCGGCCGGCATCGGCGTCCCGGCGGATCTCGCGCTGACCGGGACGGCCGCGTGGGGTGTGACCGACGCGGGCGATCGGGTCACCGAGATCGCCGCCACGGCCGCCGTACTGGCCCGGTCGGGCACGGCGGGGGACGACCTGATCGGTGATCTGCTCTTTGCCGCCGTCGCGCTCGCCCGGACGGCCTCCGTCGATCCGGAGCGGGCCCTTCGGGCGACCGCCCGTCGCTTCCGGGACCGGCTGGCCGCCGTCGAGGGCACAGTCCGTGCCGAGGGCGCCGATCCGGCTTCCCTGTCCGACACCCRCTGGCGCGCAATCTGGCGGCAGCTACCCGGGTAAGCACCGATCACCGGCGCCCGATGYCAGGGAGTACCGGGTTGGCGAGCCTGATCGTGGGCGGGGCGTCGTGGCGGATGCCGCGCTGGCCGGGCTTCTTGACCGGGTACTGGTTGTGGCGGGCGCGGCGGACGCGGCGGACGCGGCGGACGACGCGGGGTCTAAGATGCCCGTCTTCACCGCCGTGCCCATCGTGCTGAGGACTGCTGTCCGCCCCACGYAAGACCGTGTCCTGCGACACCCCCGCAGCCCGGGCCACCAGGCGAACAGGGACGAGCCAGCCCCGGCAGGGATCAGCCCCCAGGGATCAGCCCCAGAGCSGCTGGTACATCGCCGCCGCCGCGGGATTGATGGTGGGGTCGACCAACGAGGAACGGACGTTGTTCGGCACGGCATCGGGGAAGTACGCCTCGTAGGCGAGAATGTCCGCGTTACGCACAAACGTCTCGTGCATCTTCTCTATATAGACGGGGTTGTCCCCACCCGCGGCCCCGACCCGACCCGCCTTGGTGCCCTGCTGGCTGACCACGCCCCACTCCGGCACCGAGAACAGCTTGTGATGGATCCGCGCAAAGATGATCACCTGACAGAGACCGCCGGTCTCGTTGCACTGGTTGTCGAAGTCAGCGTAGGTCGGGCTCGGCGGGTACTGGTCGTAGCTGTCGACCCCGATGACGTCGACGTACTGGTCACCCGGGTAGAGATCGAAGGCGCCGACCGACGTGGTCGAGCCGTGGGCGTTGAGGTTCCAGTCGATGCGGACCCGCGGACTGGTAGCCTTGATCGCCGACGAGGCGTTACGGAAGCACTGCACCCACTGCTGCGGGTCCGTGGCCGCCCACGCGAACCACAGCCCGTTGAACTCCCAGCCCAGCCGGACGAACGAGTCGCCCCGCTCCATGCTCACCAGCCAGCGGCCGAACTGCCGCCACTCGGCGTCGTAGCGGCCGGCCGCGCAGTCGGCGAGGTTGCCCTTCTCCGGCCCCTCGTCCGGAAAGAGCGGCTGGCTGATGACCCATGTGCCGGAGAACCCGGCGAAGGTCGAGGCGCCGCGACCGATCCAGGGCTCGACGATCGCCCGCCAGCTGGACCGCTCGGTGTACATGACGACGACGTCGTTGGGCCGGCCACGGAATTCCGCCCAGCGGTTCGCCTGCGCCAACGTGTGCGCGGCGACCCCCGTGGGAAACTCACCGGTCGTGGCGGCCCGCTGCACCCGGGGCACGGTGACCGGCGGCTGGACCCCCGGTGCGGGCGAGGGGCCGGAGCTCGGCGACCGCGCGGGCGGCGACTGCGGCGGGGGCTGCGACTGCGGGGCGGACGTCGGGCCGCCGGCCACCGTGTCCGTGGGGTGTCCTCCGGAGGACACCAGAACCCAGGCGGTCAGGGCGGTCACGACCGCGATCGAGACCGCGACAAGCGGGAGACGCGGGATTCGGCCGGCTCGGCCCCCCGGGCGCGCAGCGATCCAACCGGCGACGCGAGACAGACGACCCGGGCCAGGTTCACCGCCGCCGTCCGCCCGAACACGCGCGTCCGGCACCGGCCCGTCCCAGACCGGCACGTCCCGGGCCAGAACGTCCCGGGCCAGAACGTTCGTGTCCGGCGTGTCCAGCCTCTTCCCGGCCGGGGCCTGCCGCCCGTGCCAATGGAACACGGTCGTGGTGGCGCCGTCCGGACGTGCCCGCACCGGGTCCGGCCGGTCCCCGCCGGGGGCTGTGACCGGGCCGCCATCCGCGTCGCGAGGAGCGCCGTCGCGGCGGATGTGGACCAGCTCGGTGGGGGAACCCTCGCTAGGGGAACGGAGGATCCGCGGCGTCGTGTCGCTTCGGCGACGGCGCAGCGGGAGCAGCCGGGCGTCCGGCCACTCGCCCCGGGACGGGGTCGGCATGCCGGCGCTCCCACCGGCGGGCCGCCGATCGGCCGAACGGGGCGGGTCCGTCTCGGAGTGATGCACCGTGCCGTCCTGGTCCGAGGATGGCGATCCGGCCACCGGCCAGCGACCAGCGGCCGGAGGGTCATCCGACCAGGAGCGCCCGCGCACCCGCATCACCCCAGTCGTACATTTCTATCTATAAAGTCATTTTTACTCATGTAGTGCAAAAGTGCGGCCAAGCGCGACACTCTMCCCGATCCGGTGGCTCGCAACGAGGTCCGCCATCACCGTCGACACCTGAGCCGAGGCTCGTTCGGTAATCCGAGAGTGATCGCTAAACAGTAACAACCACCGACGAAGTGCACCTTCGGCGGCCTCGGCTTATCACGSAGTGCAACGATCAGCCATCCGTAGACCAACCCTCCCGCTCCGAGAGAATTGTTCGACACGCGCACCCGACCCACCGAAACCGTCATCCGGTCCCGGAGCCAGGGAAGTCAGGGAAGTCAGACGCGTGGGAGGCCCGCRGGGCTGTGGGGTCTATGCCGCATACGCGGGTTCGTAGGGACACCGCCAGCCGGCAAAGGACCATACGGTACCGTTGCCACGGGTCACGCCCGCACGCACGTTCGCGGGCGAGYAGCGACGTCCTCACCCGCGTGGGAACGCGCCGCCCGCGCAGCCGGACCGCCCGGTGGCTGCCCCCACCGGTCACGACCAGCCGGCCCGCGGGACGGCTGCCCCGGATCACCCGGAGCGCGTCGCGGTCCCGCAACGACCAGGCCATTGACGCCCATCCGCCCCGAGTGCGTCCGGACCGGGGCATGAGCACGGGAGACGCAACAGCCTTGAGCATCGAGATCGCCCAGACCAGCGAGATTCCCGACGTGGCGGACATCCCCGTCGTGATCCTGTGCGGCGGGATGGGAACCCGGCTGYGGGAAGCCAGCGAGAAACTACCCAAGCCGCTGGTGGACATCGGCGGCAAGCCGGTGCTGTGGCACATCATGAAGACCTACGAGCACTATGGCTTCCGTAAGTTCGTGCTCTGCCTCGGCTACAAGAGCGATCTGATCAAGAACTACTTCCTCGCCTACCGTGCGCAGGTCGCCGACTTCACCCTCACGCTCTCCGACGACCACACCCCCCAGTTCCACAACACCGTGGGCGACGAGGCGTGGGAGGTGACCTTCGCCGAGACGGGCCTACTCACCGGAACCGGAGCCCGGCTGCGCCGGGTCGCCCAGTACCTGACCGGCCCGCGGTTCATGCTGACCTACGGCGACGGCGTGGGTGCCGTCGATGTCGGCGCGGTGCTCGCCGACCACCTGGCGTCGGGGCGGATCGGGACGGTCACCGGCGTCCGGCCGTCGAGTCGCTACGGCGAGCTGACCACGGACGGCAACGCCGTCACCCTCTTCGCCGAGAAGCCGCCGCAGACCGGCTGGGTGAGCGGGGGATACTTCGTCTTCGAGCGCGAGTTCATCGACAAGTACCTCGACGACGACCCGGCGCTGCTGCTGGAGCGTCACCCGCTGCAGCAGCTGGCCCGGGACAGCGAGCTGACCCTGCACACTCACGACGGGTTCTGGATGGGTATGGACACGTTCCGCGACTGGACCGAGCTGAACCAGCTCTGGGATTCCGGTGCCGCRCCCTGGCGTGTCTGGGCCGGCTGAGGTTCCGGACGGGTCCAGCGATGAGCGATTCCTCCCGCGGCTCCGGCGGTCCCGAGCCGAACGCTTCCCCCCTGAACGCTTCCCCCCCGAACGGTTCCGAGCCCGCCGACGCCGGCGAGTACGCGGCGACGGCAGGCGCCGACCCGGGTACGTGGCTGCACGACCTGGTCGCCACCCTGCTGCCCCCCATGCGCAGCATCACCGGGGACGGTGTCCGCACGACGCTCGCCACCGTCGCGCGGGCGCTCGGCCCGGAGCCCGCGCTCACGGTGCACGAGGTCCCCAGCGGGACACCGGTCCTGGACTGGACCGTGCCCCGGGAATGGAACGTCGCCTCGGCCCGGTTGACCGGCCCGGACGGCAAGACCGTCGTCGACGCCGCTGACAACCCGCTGCACCTGCTGGGGTACAGCACACCRGTCCGCGCCCGGCTGTCCCTCGACGAGCTGCGCCCGCACCTGTTCTCGATGCCGGACCGCCCGGACTGGGTGCCCTACCGGACCTCCTACTACACCGAGAACTGGGGCTTCTGCCTGACCGACCGGCAGCTCGCCGCGCTGCCCGACGGCGAGTACGACGTGGAGATCGACACCACCCTCACCGCGGGGTCGCTGACCTACGGCGAGATCGTGCTGCCCGGGACCACGGACGACGAGTTCCTCATCACGACCCACACCTGCCACCCGGCGATGGCGAACGACAACTGCTCGGGCATCGCCACGGCCACCCTGCTGGCCCGCACCCTGGCCGGGCTGCCCCGCCGGCACACCTTCCGGCTGCTGTTCATCCCCGGCACGATCGGATCGATCACCTGGCTCGCGCGCAACCGCGACACCGTCGGGCGCATTCGGCACGGGCTGGTGCTGACCGGCCTGGGCGACCGGTCGGACCCGACCTACAAGCGCAGCCGGCGGGGTAACGCCGCCGTCGACCGGGCCGCGGCGGCGGCGCTCGCCGAGACCGGGCGGCCGCACCGGGTCGTCGACTTCTCCCCCTACGGCTACGACGAACGGCAGTTCTGCTCCCCTGGCTTCGACCTGCCCGTCGGCCGGTTCGGGCGCGGCCAGCACGGCGACTATCCGCAGTACCACACGTCCGCGGACGACCTCGACTTCGTGACCCCGCAGTCACTGGCCGACTCGTTCGCGATCCTGCTGCGGACGATCGACATCTGCGAGCGCGACCGCATCTGGCGCAACACCACCCCGTACGGGGAGCCGCAGCTCGGCCGGCGGGGCCTGTACCGCGCCATCGGGGCCACCATGAACCGCCAGGCGATCGAGATGGGCCTGCTGTGGGTGCTGAACCTGGCCGACGGCACGCGCAGCCTGCTCGACATCGCCGACCGCGCGGACCTGCCGTTCGACACCGTCGCGGCGGCGGCCGATGCCCTGGCGGGCGTCGATCTACTCAGCGACGTCACCAGCAGCGACGTCACCAGCGCCGCGCCCGCGGGAGYCCGGCGGTGACCGACACCGCTGTCGCCGTCGCCAACGGTGCGGGGAGCACCGGGAACAGCGGCCCGGTCTGGACGATCGTGCTGGCCGGCGGCGGCGRCACGCGTTTCGGCGGGCCGAAACAGTTCTTCGACCTCGGGGGTGAGCCCCTGCTCGCCCATCCGGTCGCGGCGGCGCGGCCCGCCAGTGACGGCATCGTCGTGGTCGTCCCCGCCGCCCTGATCGGCCACTGGTCACCGCCGGACGGAGTGCGGATGGTCGCTGGCGGCGCCACCCGGGCCGAGTCCGTCCGGGCGGGGCTGGCTGCCGTGCCCGCGGACGCCGGGGTCATCGTGGTCACCGACGCCGCCCATCCACTCGCGACTCCCGCCCTGTACCAGCGGGTCATCGACGAGGTCCGCGCCGGCGCCGACGCGGCCGTACCCGGGCTCCCGCTCACCGAGGTCGTCAAGGAGATCCGCTCGACGGTGCTCGGCAGCCCCCCCGACGACACCCCCCGGTTGGTCACCGGGGCCTCGCTGCCGCGGGAGACTCACCGGCTCGTGCAGACCCCGCACGCCTTCCGGGCGGACCTGCTGCGCTCCGTGCACGCGGAGGCCCGCGAGGCCGTCGAGGACTCGGCGATGGTTGCCGCGGCCGGCGGCCTGGTCGTGGTCGTCCCCGGCGAGCCGGCGAACATCCATGTCACCACGCCGGACGAACTCGCCATGGCCCGGCTGCTTCTCACCCATGTTCGTTCCGAGGGGGAACCTAATGAGTTCGGTACTGGTCGAATCCACGCTGTCCGATGACGAGCGGCGGGCGAGGCTCTACGCCGGCGAGCTGTTCGTCTACGCGCCCAGGCCCGCGACGCGGGAGTTCGTCGAGTTCAGCCGCACCCTGATCCGCGAGGCCTTCGGCGATCTCGACCCCGAGACGGCGCAGTACCACATGCCGGTCGAGGACTACGCGGCCCTGCTCGCCGAGCTGAAGCCACGGTTCATCCAYCACCCCACCTGCAAGGAACTGCTGCCGGCGATTCTCGCCGAGCACGGCTGCGACCTGTCGAAGACCTACTTCGACGTGCCCCGGCTGCGGACCTCGACGTCGGACGACTACCTCACCTCGGGCATCGCCTATGCCTTCCACCCGCACCGCGACACCTGGTACTCGGCACCGTTCTGCCAGCTCAACTGGTGGATGCCGATCTTCGACATCGTGYCGGAGAACGCCATGGCCTTCCACCCGCGCTACTTCTCCCAGGGCGTGAAGAACGGTTCCCGCGACTACGACTACTACGAGTGGAACGCGAAGAACCGGGCCGACGCCGCGAAGCACATCAAGTCCGACACCCGCAAGCAGCCCAAGCCCGAGGAGGAGGTGGAGATCTTTCCGCAGACCCGGGTGGTCGCCCCCTCCGGCGGCATAATGATCTTCTCGGCGGCCCAGCTGCACTCCTCGGTGCCGAACAACTCCGGCCGCACCCGGTTCAGCATGGACTTCCGCACCGTCCACTTCGACGACGTGGTCAACCACGTCGGAGCGCCGAACGTCGACGCGGAGTGCACCGGCACGACCATGCGGGACTACCTGCGTGGCACCGACCTGAGCCGGATTCCCGAGGACATCTGCCTGACCTACGACACCGCGCCGCCGCGGGAGGACGCGATGCTGGTGTTCTCCCACCAGAACGCATGACGGCGGCCCCGAACGGATCCGGCGCGGGCGACCCGGCGGCGGACGAGGTTCCGCTCGCCGGGCGGGTCGCCGTGGTGACCGGTGCGTCGAGCGGCATCGGCCGGGCCACCGCGCTGCGGCTGGCCTCGGGCGGAGCCACCGTCCTCGCGCTCGGGCGCGACCAGACCCGGCTCGACGCCCTCGGCAAGGAGGCGAGCGGTCCGGGCACCCTGACGCCGGTGCGCCTCGACCTGACCGATGACGCGGCCGTCGTCGCGTTCACCGCCGAGGTCACGGACCGCTACAGCCGCGTCGATCATCTGGTGCACAGCGCCGGCGCCTACGGAAGCGCCCGGGTGGACGCCGTGTCGCTGGCCGATCTCGACGCCCAGTACCTCGCGAACGTCCGAGCACCATACGCGCTCACCCAGCGGCTGCTGCCGGCGCTGCGGGTCGCCGGGGCCGACCGCGGCGCCGACATCGTCATCGTCAACTCCACCCAGGGCATCCGGGCCGGCGCGGGCACCAGCGTGTTCGCCGCCACCCAGCACGCCATGCGGGGGTTCGCCGACAGCCTGCGCCAGGAGATCAACGCCGACGGCATCCGGGTGACCACCATCCATCTCGGCCGTACGGCGACCCCAAGGCAGGAGGCGATCTACGCCCGGGAAGGCCGTGAGTACGCACCCGAGCTGCTCGTCCAAGCGGCCGACGTGGCCGATCTCGTCAATTATCTGATCCGGCTCCCACCCACCGCGGAGATCACCGAGCTGCACCTGCGGCCGGCGAAGAAGAGCTACTGACGCACTCACGCTGCGCAACGACTCGGGGCCCGTGGGCGCGCCAGAGCCCACGGGCCCCGAGGCCCAGAAGTCCGCCGACGGCGCGGTCCCGGACTCGGGACCGGAACCCCGGGACCGGAACCAAGATCCGGAAGCAAGATCCAGGACCAGGACGAACCGGCCTCCGCGGCCGCGGCGGAGCAGGTCAGCGGTGTAGCGTCCGGGTCCCGGGTGGCCGAGGGCATGTGTCCGCCCCGCCCCGCCGGAATCCAGATCTGCACGGATACGAACCGATGGCGGTCAAGCCTGACGACCGCTATTATTCATCGCCCGTGCCGGGTTCGAAGAGCCCCCCAGCAGCTGGCTGCAAGGCGTGACGGAGACGCAACCATGCGCTCCGGAAACGGCACGGAGACCACCTTGCGAGACGGCACGAGGGCCCCGGATAGACTGAATCGCCCACGCCGTCCGCCCGTAGCGCCAGCTAGCCGACCTGCCGACGTGCGGATGGGCTTCCATCGCCGGACCCCCGTCGCCGGACGCGGCGCCCGGGAGCCCACTGACCAGGAACGGGGGGGACGGGAACCAGTGGTCACCACCACGCTCACGACCAGGATTCCACGGTCGTGGGTGATCCCGACCCAGGAGGCCGGCAGCGGGAAGTCGGTCAACGACGCCACCTTCCGGATGCTGACGATCCTGCTCTTCTGCGAGATCTTCCTGCAACGGATCGCTTTCCCGGTGGGCGGTTCACAGGTCCAGGTAATCCTGCCGATCACCTATGTCTGCGCGGCCTTGATGCTGCGCCGCGGAGGTCTGACGTACAACTCCAGCCGGGTGACCACCTACCTCGTCGCGATGACGGCATGTTCGGCCTCGGCACTCGTCTGCTTCCTCCGCGAGAAGGACGACACGTCCTTCACCTCATTGCTGCTGCTGCTGGCGACGTACGTGCCGTTCGTCCTCGGCCTGCGCGGCGCGGACGCCCGCGCTCTCCTGCCCCGGCTGCTGGACCGTTTTCTGATCATGATCACGGTACTCGCCGGTCTCGCGCTGTTCCAGTTCGCCATTCAGCTCGTCGGCGTTCCGTACACCGACGTCGTCAAGGACATCGTGCCGTCGCAGTTCCTGATGCATGGGTTCAACACGTCCTACCCCGTGCAGTACGGCTCGTCGTTGTACAAGTCGAACGCCTTCATCTGCCTCGAGGCGTCATTCTGCTCACAGTTCCTCGGCTTCGGTATCGTGGTCTGCACACTGCGCAACGGCGGCTGGTGGCGCATGATCATGTTTGTGCTGGCCATCCTGAGCACCGTTTCCGGCACAGGTCTGCTCCTGCTGGCCTGCGCAGGCGTCCTGCTGGCCGTTCACAAGGGCGCCCGATTCGCGCTCACCGCCCTGCTCGGAGTGAGCCTCGTGGCGCTGATCATCAGCTTCACCCCGGCATCGAGCATCTTCGCCGCGCGTGCTACGGAGACATCCTCATCGACGTCCAGCSGCAGCCTGCGCTTCGTCCAGCCGTACCAGCGGACCTGGGACGCGCTCGGCAGCGACCCGATGACGGTGGCGTTCGGCTCGGGGCCCGGGTTCGCCGACCGGGACGCGGCCGCGTTCTTCTACCGCACCGGACTGCCGCTGAACTACGCCCTCCTGCCCAAGCTGATCCTCGAGTACGGCGTCGTCGGGACCACCGCGTTCATCGGTCTGGTGGTGGYGATGTTCGTACGCGGCTCGCAGTCGTTCGTGCTCTCCGGGTCGGTGTTGATCTTCTATAGCGTGCTGTCCGGAGGCCTGCTGGCCCCGGTTGTCACCGGGCTCGGCCTCCTGCTCGTCACCTGGTTCACGGTTACCCCCGAGGAGACCGTCAGGCTCCAGAGGGATCCGGGAGCGCCGTCACCGCGGATCCCACCGGCTCCCGCACCGGGCCGGTCCTTCGCCTCGATCTGACCCAGCGCGCAGCAGGCGCGCGACCGCACGCACCACAGCGCACGGATGGCGCCATCCGCCCATACCGCCATCCCTGCCCGTGCTCGTCTCGCCTCTCGCCTCTCGCCTCTCGCCTCATCTTGGCAGGTAGGGCCATCGCGATGGCCGGAACTGGGACCGGGCGCCGGGACCAGACCCAGGGACCGGAGATACGACAAGAAGCCGCGACAAGAAGCCGGTACAACGAAGGAGCCGGGCGGTCAGATTACGCTGACCGCCCGGCTCGTCATACCGGCGTTGCGACGCCTGGAATCCAGGGAACCTCGGGGTCCCGGACCCTCGCGGCTACGGGCTCTCTAACGCTTGCCGGGGCGGGCGTAGCGGTCGGTGGCCTCCGAGTCCACGCCGCCGCCCCGCTTGCTCACCGCGGCCGAGTCCCCCACCGGGGAATTGGAGGTGATGGTGTCGACCGACGAACGACGCTCCGGGGCCGCCGCGACGGCCCGGCGGATGCCGGTCCGGYCGTCGTGCACGACGCCCACGACTCGCTCGGCGAGCGCCGGCCAGTCCCGCGGCACCTGCTCAAGCTCCTTGAGGCTGGTTTCGGTGGAGGTGATGACCACGACGGCGTCGGCCTGGATGGCGGAGGCCGCGGTCATCGGCAGCTCGGCCAGCGCCGAGGTGACGAGGATGACGAGGTCGACGACCGGCGCCCGGTCGGCGAGGATCGGGGCGAGGCCACCGGGCCGGGCGGCCCGGGCCGGCGACACGCGGTTGTAGAGGATGTGCCCCCGTCCGGTGCCGGACGAGCGTGCCAGGCAGGTCGGCTCGTGCGCCCAGCGAGGCAGCTCCCCGGAGGTCGCCCGGGGCAGTCCCTCAAGAACTCCCCGCACCTCGGACGACGGCGAGGTGTCCAGGATCAGGACGACGCCCTGATCATCGGACCATGCGGCGGCCACGGAGGCGACGAGATCGGCGGTCAGGTCCCCTCGCGACGCCGGGGTGAACGCGATCACCTTGCTSGTCGGGGACATCACCGCGGACATCGCCGAGACCAGGGTCTCGGCCGCGCTGGCGGTGGTCCGTCCCGGCTCCAGGACGGCGATCAGCGGCACGCCCAGGGTGTCGGATGGGTTGTGCGGGTCGAGGATGGTGGGCCGGCGCTGATACATGATCCAAATCGCCGCGATCGAACCGAGCAACCCGACGATCGCAGCGACCAGCGTGTTACGGAACAGGTTCGGCCCGCTCTGGCCTTCGGCGACGGGTGGCTCGGCCAGKTTGATCGACGCGCTCGCCAGCGCGGAGGCGGTACGGGCGGTGGCGATCTGCGTGTTGAGGTTCGCGATCTGCGTGTTGCGGACGGTGTTGTCGACGCTCCCGGCAATACCGGCTCCCTGGCCCGCAGCGGCCTGCTCCGCCACCAGCCCGTCACGAAGTTTGATCATGGCGCTGATATTCGCCTGGCTGTTGGGGCCATAGGTCGTCAAAAGCTTGCTGTAGGCATCCTCGGCCGACTTGACCAGCGCGTCCGCCGCCTGCTGGCTCGGGCCCGTCCCCTTGATGACGAAGAAGTAGCCCTCGTCGGACGGCGAGGTACTGAGCCGGGCGGCGACGTCCAGCTCGGGCAGCTTGAGTTCCTTCGCGATCTCCGCGACGGCCGCCGAGGACTGGGCGAACTGCGCCTGGGTCTGCACGAAGCGGGTCGCGTCGACCGAGTTGGCGCCGAGCGTACCCGAGTCCGTCGAGAGGAAGACCCGGGCACTCGACCGATAGGTCGCCGTCTGCGTCTTGGAGTAGGCGGCCGCCAGAGCCGCGAAGACGACCACGACGATGGCGACAACCAGCAGCCGTGGCTGGAGGATACGAAGCAGGGACGGGGCGGAGGGAGCCCGGCTGGTCTCGTTGCCCGCCTGCACGTTGCGACTCATGACGCACCCGCCACGGACTCGGAACGAGCGGACCGGGCCCGTACCCGGATCGGAGTGCCGGTGAGACGACGCAACGACTCCTCCAGCGGGACATGAAGCGAACTCAATGTGGCCCCCCACAGGAGCATCCGGCCCGTTTGCCGGACCACGGTCTAGATCTGACGGAACCGATTTGTGAGCATAGCCGATAGCGGATAGTAAACGGTCTATAGCTATGACTGACGCCGCGCGGATGCTCAGGTGCCCCGCCCACCACGCCGCGATCCGGTTCCGCGACCAGGCCGGCGAGGGCCGTGCTCCGGAGCGACATCCATACCCTCGACATCATCCACGGGATCCATTCGATGGTCAGATTCGCCAGCGTTCGACCGTCTCGACCGACGTGCGTCGCTCATCCCGGCCCGGCGCGGGCGCGGCAGCTCTCGTCCTCCCGGCCCCGCCGGGGCGGGGTCAGGCCCGGAGCCGCCCCGCGCCGCCCGCAGCGCGGCCTGCTCCGCGTCGTGCTCCCGAGCGAGTCGACGGAGCAGCACAAACCACACCGGCGCAATGGACCAGAAAGCAATGTTATAGCCGACGACCGCACCCCGCGCCTCCCCGACAAGCAACCCAATGATAGGAAAACCAAACAACATCGGCGCAAAGACCGCATTGACCCGAAATGTGATCTTGGCTTTTCCGAGTGCGTAGACCATGCAGGCCGGTCCGACCGGGACCGACGCGGCCAGATAGTGCAGAATCGACAGCCCCAGGATGTTCCTGACGCCGTCCCACGAGTCGCCCAACAACGCCTGGCCGTAACGTTCCGGAAGGAGGTAGAAGATCAGGCTCCACGCCGTGCCGATGGCGAGGACGAGGGCCGAGAGAGCGTAGGCGGCGCGCTCCCGGGCGTGGCGGGTCATGGAGGTCCGCTTGGAGAACTCCGGCAACGCGAAGCTCACGACCCCCACCCCGACCACCGTGGTCGGGCCGAGCAGCGTGCGCRCACCTTGCAGGGCGCCCACCGTCGCCAGCGAACCMACCGCTCCGATCACCAGCAGCGAGGTCTGCATCGCGCCCTGGACGGTGATGAACTCCGCCGCCAGATAGGCGGAGTTCGACTTGTTCCTGCGGAGCCATCGAAGGGTCTCGCCGGGCGACGGCCAGAAGCCGGCCTGGGCTATCCCCAGCAGGGCCGCGACGAGAGCCGAGGCCCCCCAGGCGAGCAGCAGCGGCGGGGATGCGGTCACACCGCGGTGGATGAGCAGGAAGATCCCGAAAATCTGGACGACCGCCCAGACGGTGTCGTTGACGAAGGCGCCGAAGGGCTTCCCCATCGCGAAGAAGACATAGCGCCACGCATCCTGCAGCAGCAGGCCGGGCAGCACGAGGCCCATCGCCGACAACGACGACCCGACCGGGCCGCCGAGGAGCAGACCCGGACCGACGAACGCGATTCCCACGGCCACACCGAAGACGAACGACGAGCCGGTGGTGGCGGTGGCCGCCGCCCGGAAGTCGCTCCGAGTGGCACCCGAGTAGAACATGCTCAGCGGCATGCAGCTTCCGGCGCGGACCAGGCCGATGACGATGGAGAACAACGTGTACGCAATACCGAACGCGCCGTACTCGACGTCGCTGACCTGATGGGCGATCAGGAACGAGACCGCGGCGTTCGTCGCACTGGAGACGGCCTGGTCCGCCAGCGTCCAGATCGCCTTCGACCTGGCTCCGCCACGGCCGCCGGAACCCTCGCGGCCCGGACCCTCGCGGCCCGGACCCTCGTCGCCGGTCAGATCGTCCACCAGGCCGTCGGCCCCGTTACCGGGCCCCGGCCCGAAGGACGCGGCCGCGGCGGCCCGCTCGCCGCCGCCCGTCGCGGCGGGCCTTCGTCGACCGCGGGACCGCGCGGTGCCCGCCCCGGGAAATCGGCCGCCACGCCCGGCGGGGGGCGGCCGCGGAAAGATCTGTGTGCTCTCCGGATCGGTCTCGTCGGTTCGACGCGCCCGCCGGTCCGAGCGGCGATGCCGGGGAGTCTGCCCCTCGACCCGCCGGAGGAGCTCGGTCTTCTCCGCCCGCAGCCGGCGTTGCAGCGCGCTCAGGTCCATCGTGGCGGTGACGACGTCGGGCGGCTGGATCGCGGGCCCGGACCGCCCGGACACCGGCCCCGCGGGGCGGACCGGGTCGACTGGCGGTCTTCCCCCGGCCTCGCCCGACGGTTCTCCCGCCTTCCCGTCTCCCGCCTTCCCGGCCGTTGGCACCCGGCTCACGGAGATCTCGCCCGGGGAAGCGGTGGGCCGTTGCTCCGACGGATCGCCGTGGGGCCGCACCGGGCCGGTCCGCACGGTACCCGGGGGCGGGCGGCGGATCAACGGCAGTCCAGAGACCTTGATGGTCTGCTCGCCCGCCCCGGATTCCGGCCGCGGCGCCGGAGCGGGCTGCGGGCGGATCGGCCCCGTGGACACCTCGAAAACCTCGCCGGGTCGGCGGCCGCCACGGCGTTCGAACCCTTCGCCGAGACGTTCGGTCCGCTCTCCGGGACGCTGCCCGGTCGCCCGCGCGGGACGCTGGGATCGTGGCACGTACCGGGTCTCGTCAGGGGAACCCTCGGGTGGGGAGTCGTCCTCCCCACCCGTGGCTCTCAGGTCCACGTCGATGTCCGTCATACCCGCTCTCTCGACCAGCCCGACCGGCTCAGCCGGCCCAGCGAGCAGGGTCCGCACAACCGCGGACGGAAATAACGACGGCCTGAGACCACGATGGGTTGCCTACAGCACTACGGGCCGGGGAACCGGCACGATGAAGGAGCCACCGCGCGCGGCGTACTCGGCCTGCTGGGCGATGATCTCCTTCTTCACGTTCCACGCCAGCAGCAGCAGGTAGTCGGGCTGCCGCTCCAGCAGGACGGCAGGATCGAGGATCGGCAACCGGGCGCCGGGCAGGTACCGGCCCTGCTTGTGGATGTTGCGGTCGACGACGAAATCGAGCAGGTCGGTACCGATGCCGCTGGAGTTCAGCAGGGTCGCTCCCTTAGCCGCCGCGCCGTAGGCGGCGATGGTCCTACCGTCGGCGCGCAGCGAGCGCAGCAACGCCACCAGCTCGTCCTGCACGGCGCGGACGTCGTCGCCGAAGCTGGCGTACCGGTCGAACGTGTCGAGCCCGGCGGCCCGCTCGGCGTCGAGCACCGCCGCCACCGACTCGGCCGGGTCCGCGGTGGCGGTGTGCTGCATGCTCCACCGCAGGGTGCCGCCGTGCAGCTCGGGGAACTCCTGGACGCCGACGAGCGCGAGGCCGTGCCGGCGCATCAGGGCGTCGACCGCGATCGTGGAGAAGTAGCAGAAGTGCTCGTGGTAGACCGTGTCGAACTCGGTGTGGGCCAGCAACGCGCCGACCCCGGGGTTCTCGACGTCGACGAGGCCGCCGTCGGCGAGCAGGATCGAGAAGCCCTCGACGAAGCTGTTGAGGTCCGGGACGTGGGCCATCACGTTGTTCGCTATGATCACATCGGCCTTGCGACCCTCCGCGACGAGCTGACGGGCGAGCTCCGCGCCGAAGAACTCCTCGCGGGTCGGCACGCCCGCCTCCCGGGCGGCCGCGGCCGGGCCCGGGGTCGGCTCGATCCCGAGGACCGGGATGCCCCGCTCGACGAACGCCTTCAGCAGGTAGCCGTCGTTGCTGGCGACCTCGACCACCAGGCTGTCCGGCCCGAGGTTGCGGCTCGCGATCAGGTCGATCACGTGCTTCTCCGCGTGGCGGACGAGCATGTCGGAGAACGAGGAGAAGTAGGGATAGTCCTCGTCGAAGATCTCGGACGCCGGCAGCTCGTGGGTGAGCTGGACGAGTGCRCAGGCCTCGCAGAAGCCGACCTCAAGCGGGAACGACGGATCGGTCGCGTCGAGGGCGTCGGCGCGCACCAGGCGGTTGGCGATGGGGGTGGACCCCAGGGAGAGGAACAGGCGCGGGGCCGGTCCGCCGCAGGACCGGCAGGCGATTACCGCCGTGGCGATGCCGCCGGGAGCATCCTGCTTCTGGGTCGCCTGCTTCTGGGTCGCGTCGGCCTCGGCGGTGCCACTACCGCGCTGGGCCGGGGTTGCGGATGACATGCGTTCCCCTAGGTGAGGTGTCGACATCGATCTTCACGATCTGGTGGACGGGAATGGCTGTGCCAGTCGGCCGCGAGGCCGAACGAGAGGCCGAACGACATGATGACCGCACATCCGACCAGAAGGATGTGACGGTCCCGCGAACGACATGATCTTCGTGAAGCCGGGACGGGCCCGCCACGCCGCCGGGCGATCGCCGGCGAAGGCARGAAGGAGAGCGCGGGCACCGGGCATGCGGGCACCGGTCATCGGCCGGACACCCGCCACCCACCGCCGCAGCGGCGACCGCCGGACGAGCGCTCGTTTCCGTCGGCGAGATGCCACCGCCGGCACCGCTGACGGCAGCCCGATGATTTTCCGGCGAAGATCGGCGGTCATGGGTTCTGCGCACGCCGGGTCATGCTAGCCGGTGGGCACCACCCCCCACGTGACCCACAGTCGCCGAGAGGAAGCCGTGGCACCACCCCCCGACGCCGCCGAGCCGGCCCCGCCAGCCGTCCCGCCCGGCGGGTATCCGCGGCGTTGCAGGCATTGTCGGCCGTCGGTCGACCGACTGTCGACCGACGGCCTCGTTCAGCCGGTCGGGGGAAACCCCGGTAATCCAACCCTCACGTCCGCGCCTGGTTGTCCAGCTGGCAAGACGTGGGATGCCCTCCAGCACCCGCCCCCGTTCGTGGGCAACACCCCACACCCGCCCACTTTTCCCTGCCAGCATTGATTTTCACTGGTGGAGCGGAGGCCCGGCGGTCGACCGAACCGGKGACGACGGATTCAGGCCGTCGCGCCGACCCCGCCGGATGCGTGAGCTACAYCACGTTGGATGCCGGGAGGGCCGGGTGGCGCGGCGTCGCCGGATGGTCCGGCCGGGCCATCGCCGGCCAGCAGCGGCCACGCACGGTCCTTGTCGGAGATCACCGAGACGGGCAGCGGCCAGACGATGCCCAGTCGCGGGTCGTCGAAGCGCAGCCCACGGTCGTGTCCCGGCGTGAACGGGACGTTCATCTGATAGGTCGCCTCGGTGGAGTCGACGAGCGTCTGGTACCCGTGCGCCAGGCCCGCGTCGATGAACAGCGCCCGATGGTTGTCGGCCGAGAGCTCCACMGCCACGTGCCGCAGATAGGTCGGCGAGTCCGGGCGGGGATCGACGACGACGTCGAGCAGGGCGCCGCGGGTGCAGCGCACCAGCTTGGTCTCCCGCACCGGCTCCCCCKCCCAGTGCATCCCGCGGACGGTGCCCGCGGAGGCGTTGTAGGCCACGCTGCACTGGGCGACGTCGACCGTGAGCCCCGCGGCGGCGAACTCGTCGGCACAGAACGTGCGCGCGAACATGCCGCGGGCATCGGGGAACGGCTCGACATCGACGATCATCACCCCGGCGATCGGCGTCGGCGTAATGATCACGAGTGGGCCCAGAACAGGTCGGCGTCGAGCTGGCCGGTGCGGATCAGGTACTGAAGCTGCTTGAGCCGGGTGTGCCCGCGGCCGGTGAACGTCTCGTTGTCGAGCTGGATACGGGTGAAGACGTCGTGCAGCTGCTGGGCGCCCCTGAGCGCGTTCCAGTCACAGGAGAAGCCGGGCAGGGTGGAGGCGATCTTGTCGAACGACACCCGGTAGCTGCGATTGTCACCGCCGTTGTCACCGAAGCTCAGCGTGCAGCCGGTGAACACCGTGGCGACCGCGTCCGCGATCTCCTTCACCTGGTAATTCTGCTCGCTGTCGCCGACGTTGAAGATCTGGTTGTGCACGATGTCGCGCGGTGCGGTCAGCACCAGGCGGATCGCCTTCGCGATATCGAGCCCGTGGACCAGCGGGCGCCACGGGGTGCCATCCGAGGTCATCGCGATCTCGCCGGTAGTCCAGGCCACCCCGGCCAGGTTGTTGAGCACGATGTCGAAACGCTGCCGCGGGGAGGCACCGTAGGCGGTGGCGTTGCGCAGGAAGGTCGGCGAGAAGGTGTCGTCCGCCAGCGGGGCGACGTCACGCTCCACGTAGACCTTGCACTCGGCGTAGGGGGTCTGCGGGTTCACCGGCGAGGCCTCGGTGACGTCCACAYCGGTCGCGACGCCGTAGACGCTGCAGGAGGACATGTAGACGAACCGTTCGACGCCGGCCTGCTTGGCCAGCTTCGCCAGCCGGACCGAGCCGACGTGGTTCACCTTGTACGTCACGTCCGGGGCGAGCGCGCCGAGCKGGTCGTTGGACAGCTCCGCCATGTGCACGACGGCGTCGACCCCCGCGAAGTCCTCGACCGTGAGATGGCGAAGGTCCTTGTCAAGGGTCAACGGGGTCCGGTCGACGCCGCGGTACAGCCAGCCGTACTTGTAGTAGCCGGTGTCCACGCCGATGACCTCATGGCCATCACGCAGCAGCTCGGGCGCGAGCAGGCACCCCAGATACCCCTCCGTGCCCGTCACGAGCACCTTCATCCGCGAGTCCTCCCCATCTCGGCAACGGCACAGGTCGGGTCCAATCGGACACCAGTGTTCCGGCCTCAAACCGTACCGAGTCGATCCCACGAGCCGGTCGCCGACATCCCGCAGTGGCGCGTCGGCAGTCTCAGCGCGCCGGCGGGCGCGTCACCCGGACGGTCTCAACGCCCCGGTGGGCGCATCACCCGCGCGGGAGCGGCGAAGACGGTCGAGCCCRCCGGCACGTCCGTCATCACGATCGAGCCCGGACCGATCCTGGCGTCGTCGCCGATGCTGATCGCSCCGATGAGGTGGACCCCGGGGGCGAGCTCGACCCGCTTGCCGACCTTCGGCACGTCCCGCGGGCCCGCCGTACCGCTCGCGTAGCCGATGGTCAAGTTGTGCCGCAGGGTGCAGTCGTCCCCGATCACGCAGTGCGGCGGGATGAGGATCGTCTGGTGATGGCCGATGTGGACCCGGCRGCCGATCCGCGCCTGCTCGTCGAGCTCGGCCCCGTACAGGTTACGGATGACCAATTTGTTGACCACCTTGTAGAAGACGGTCACGATCCCGCGGACGGGCTGGCTGCGGGTGCGCCGCCACTGCCCGATGCGATAGACGGCGAGCACGTGCAGCCCCGGGTGGGCGAACGATTTGTAGTGCCGGCGCCAGTCCTCCCGCAGGATCTCCCACAGCCCGAGGTCGGAGGCATCCCGGGTGTCCTGGTCGCCGTCCGTCTCGGCTACCCGGGGGGACGGGGCGGCTGCGGGCTGATCGGCTCGGACGGCGCCGCTCCCTGCGGAGTCGCTCCCTGCGGAGTCGGGTCCGGCGGACCCGCCGGACCCGAGAGGGGCACCGGGGCCGGGGCCGTTGACACGCTCGATCTCAGTGGACACCACTCAGCTCCTCGATGTGCTCGCGCAGGTCACCGACGGTGGCGAAACTCGCGAGCCGTTCATCGGCGATCTGGATCGAGAACTCGCGTTCGACCGCGTAGATGAGGTTGATATGCGCGAGCGAGTCCCACCCCGGTACATCGGCGGCGGTCATTCCGTCGCTGATGACGAGGTCGTCGTCACTGAAGATCTCCCGGAAGATCTGCTGTAGTCGCTCCTGCACCATCAGCGAGGCACCTCTTCCATCTTGCGGTCCTGTGGCCGCGGCTGGGGGAACACCTGGGGAGACAGCCCGGCCACGACGCCGGACGGCTCGGCCACGACGACCCGGATGAGCCCAGGCGGCAGGTACGGCGACCGCGCATCACGGCTCCAGCACGTCGTCTCCGCCGCCGGGGTCGTGGCCGGCGCCGGGTCGACCCGCTCGAAACCGAGCCGTTCGTAGAGGCCGGCCACCAGAACGTTCTTCGCCGACGGCCGGTAGTGCCCGGTCACGCGGGCGAGGCCGCGGCGGCGGGCCTCGGCGAGAACAAGCGCGGCCACCTCGTCCTCGAGGGTCCGGCCGATCACCCGGCAGCTCATCAGCCAGGTGTCGATGTCCAGCGCGTCCGCCGACTCCACCGCGATGACCACGGCGACCAGCCCGTGGTCGGCGAACCGGTCGGCGAGCCGGACGCAGAACACCGCCGTGCCGGGATCGGCGGCCAGCCGCTCGATCTCGGCGGCGCCCCGGCGGCGACCGGTCAGGTTGAACTGGTTGGTCTTGCCGACCAACTGGGCGACCCGCGGCAGGGTCATGTCGTCGAGCGGGACCACGGTAGCGGTCATGTCCAGCCCGCGGTGGAAATCCTCCAGCGAGGTCGCCGCCGCGGCGGCGGCAGCCGTCTCGGCCCGGGCCCGGTACGCGGCGGTGCGCGCGGCGTCCTCGGCCGTGAGGGCGCTGGCCTCGAAGAAGGGATAGTCCGCCAGCGCCCGGACGTAGCCGTGCGGATCGGCGGGCAGCGCCACGACGTCCACCTCGGGAACGAGTTGGYGGACGACCTCGCGTTCGGCCGGGTTGTCGTCAACGAAGACCAGCGCGTCGAGGCCGAGGCCGAGCGCGGCGGCGATCCGGCGGATCTGCGTCGGCTTGTCGTCCCAGCAGGCGCTGAACACCGCGATGTCATCGAGGCCGAGCCGCATCCCCGGATGACGCTCGAACGCCTCCCGGGCGTCGGCGTCGTTGTTCTTGGAACAGACGGCGAGCACGACCCCGCGGGCCTTCAACTCGGCGACGTACGTCTGGAACGCGGCGAACGCCTCCCCGACAGCGCCATCGCCGAGCGCGATGCCGGCCAGGCCCTCCTCCCCGAGCACGCCGCCCCACAGAGTGTTGTCGAGGTCGAGGACCAGGCACTTCCGGCTCGTTCCCAGCTGAGCCCCGATCACCGCGGCGGTGTGCMGGGCCAGCAGCGGCACCTGCGCGAGCGACACCGCCTGCTTGGACCGGTGCCAGTACCGCGCGTCGAACCAGGCACGCTTGCCCACGTCGGCGGCGAGCCGCTCGCAGTCGACGAAGGCGACCCMGTCGCCCCGCTCGCCGGACACCCGGCCGAGTTCGGCGTTGACCCGCGCGAGCATCGCCGGCCGGGAGCCGGGAACCCGCAACGCCAGATGGCCGAGCGCGACCTCGCCGGGGATGGCGAAGGTGTGCTGGACGATCCGGGCCCCGCACCGATTTATGATCATGTCCCACAGCGACGTCCAACGCTCGACCTCGGTGGCCACCGCGGCGGCCGGGTCGTCGGCGACCGCCGGCAGGGCGGTCTCCCCGGCGTGCACCGCGAGCACGACGACGTCGGGCCGGAACCGGTAGAGCTCACTCGCGGGGTCCAGGACCTCCTGGCGGTACTGCCCATAGCCGCATTCGTAGACCTCGACGGCGACCCCGGCTCGCGCCGCGGCCAGCGGCAACAGCGCGGCGAACTGCGACGTCGTGTAACTGCCGAGCACGGCCACCCGCGCGGACCTCGGCAGCGGCGCGACCCGCGGCAGGACGCGGCGCAGCACGCCGGCAGCGGCCGACCAGGCACCGAGGTCGCTGCCGGCGTCGGTGAGCGCCAGGGCCCACCGCACGGCCCCGGCGTCGTCGCCGGCCCGCTCGTGCGCGACGGCGAGATCACGGCACAGCGCCGCGGTCGGGATCTCACTCGTGGCGGCACGCGCGGTCAACTCGGCGATCCGCGGATGTTCCGGCGGTGACGCGACGCCCTCGCCGACGTCCGTGCCGACGTCCCTTCTGTCGGTCATTGCTGCGGCCCCTCTCGGTGCGACTCTTCGCGGCGCCCATACGCGGTTCCTCGGCACTCTACCGTCACGTAAGTGTTGGTAGGCGACGGAGCGACCATCAGGCCAGGGCGGCAACCAGGGACGCGAGGAGCGTGCCCCGGTCCGGTGGAGGTTGCGCGTCGACCGGGACCGGGACCGGGGAGGCGGTCACCCGGCAGAGCCACGCCCCACTGGGCATCGATCGTCTCCTGCGCCGTCGAAGGCACTGAAGCCGGGAAAACCACCTCGGGCTATCCGGACGRGCTATCTGCTTTGTAACAGTGGTCTGCATAGACCATGCAATGTGGAAAACTTCCTCAGACAGGGCGCGTAACCGGACACGATCAGCCACGCCCGCCGAGCGGCAGCCCCCGGAGGCAGGACCCCCTCATGCACCACCGCGCCATGCTCGGCCTGCTGGTCGGCCTCGCGCTGCTGGTCGRCCTCGTGATGACGACCGCTCCGGCCGGCGCCGCCGTCCCGCCGCACGCGGCCGGGCCCGGCCCGGCTTCGATCGCGCCCGCCCGAGGCTCGCAGTGGTACCACGCTGTCCTGGGACTCGCCCAGGCGCACCGGATCAGCCAGGGCGCGGGCACGGTGGTGGCCGTCATCGACGGCGGGGTCGACGCCAGCCAACCCAAGTTGTGGGGTCAGCTGCTTCCCGGTACCGGCATCGGCCCCGGGGCGGCGCGGGACGGTTGGCGCGACGATGATCCGAACGGCCACGGCACCGCCATGGCGGGCATCATCGCCGGTCGCAACGACAACGGCCGGCCCGAGGTCCGCGGCATCGCCCCGGCCGCCAAGATCCTGCCCGTCTCGACCGGCGCCGAGGCGAACTCGGAGGAGGTCGCGATCGGCATCCGCCGGGCAGTCGACCTGGGTGCCGACGTCATCAACCTCTCCCTGGGCTCGACGGGGACGGCGACCCCGGACGAGGAGAAAGCGGTCGGCTACGCCCTCGCGCACGACGTGGTGGTGGTCGCCTCGGCGGGGAACGTCGAGTCCGGCGACACCGCGATCAACTCCCCCGCCAGTATCCCGGGGGTGGTCGCGGTGACCGGATCGACGGCCGCTGGTGGTTTCTGGCGGGAATCGGCCCACGGGCCGCGGGCCGTCATCGCCGCGCCGGCCCCCGGTATCCGGGCCCCCGTCCCGACCCGGGTCTCCCCGGACGGCCTGGACACCGGGGGCGGCACCTCGAACTCCGCGGCGATCGTCGCGGGCGTTGTCGCCCTCATCCGGGCCGCCCAGCCGGACCTGGACGCACCCAACGTCATCGAGCGGCTCGTCTACACCGCGCGGGATGCGGGCTCTCCTGGCCGCGACGACGAGTTCGGCTTTGGCATCGTCGACCCCGTCGCGGCGCTGACCCGGGCCGTGCCGGTGGTCAGGAGCAATCCGCTGCTGTCGGCACCGACACGCTGGGGGGTGGGGGGGCCCGCGCCGGCCGCCGGCCGCATCATGCCCGGCGGGCAGGCCCGGGGGTCCGCCGGCGACGCGACGACCCACGGGGCCGGCGCCACACTCACGAACACCGGTCCGATCGGCGCAGCCGGCCCAGACTCATCGAAACCCTCGCCACTGGTCTGGACCGCCGGGCTCGGGATCGCGGCCTCGTTGGGCGTCCTGCTCGGGATCGTGACACATCTGCTGTACGCCTGGCAGCGCGCGACGCGGGCGGGACCGGGCCGCGCGGGCAGCCGCGTCCGCCCGCGCTCCCCTACCGGGTGATCTCGCGGTGTCACTGCGGACCGGCGCGCCACTTCTACCATGGGCCCATGACACACGCGCTCCTGGWCGAGCTGTCCTGGCGTGGACTCCTCCACGACAGCACCGATCCCGCCGAGCTGCGGGAGCACCTCGACAGCGGACGGCGGCGCTGCTACATCGGCTTCGACCCGACGGCCCCCTCGCTGACGATCGGCAACCTGCTGCCGATGACCCTGCTGATCCGGGCCGCACGGGCGGGGATCGGCGCGGTCACCCTGTTCGGCGGTGGCACGGGTCTGATCGGCGACCCGTCGGGCAAGTCGGTGGAACGTAGCCTGCTCACCGCCCAGGAGGTACGGACGAACATGCTCGGACAACAGGAGATCATGGAGTCCGTCTTCGCCCGGGCCCTGGACTCCGGCCAGCTACCACAGTTCGTCGACAACGCCGACTGGCTCGACGGACTCGGAATGATCGAGTTTTTGCGGGACGTCGGCAAGCACTTCCCCGTCACCGAGATGGTCCGCCGTGACTCGGTGCGCCGGCGGCTGGACGATCCCGACGTCGGCCTGACCTACACCGAGTTCAGCTACTCCCTGCTCCAGGCGTACGACTTCCGCCGCCTGTGCGAGGACCACGGGGTCACCCTTCAGATGGGCGCCTMCGACCAGTGGGGCAACATCGTCGCCGGGATCGACTACGTGCGACGGGTGCTGCGCACCCAGGTACACGGGCTGACCTGCCCGCTGCTGCTGCGTTCGGACGGCACGAAGTTCGGCAAGTCGGAGAAGGGTGCGGTCTGGCTCTCGGCCGACCGTACCTCGCCCTACACCCTGTACCAGTTCGTGATCAATCTGTCCGACGACGAGGCACGCCGGTTCGCCCTGTTCTTCTCGCTCATCGACCGTGAGCCRCTGGAGCGGCTGTTCGCCGAGCACGCCGAGGCTCCGGGTAAGCGGGCGTTGCAGCGTCACCTGGCGCGGGAGATCACCGCACTGGTGCACGGTCAGGCCGCGGTGGACGCGGCCGAGGCGGCGTCGGCGGCGTTGTTCAGCGGGGACGTGAAGGCGATCGGCGCGGATCTGCTCTCCGACGTCTTCGCCGACGTGCCCACGGTCGAGGAGCCGGCCGCCCGGCTCGAGGATGACGGCTGGCCGGTTGTCGATCTGCTGATCGCCACCGGCCTCGCCAGCAGCAAGCGGGATGCGCGCGAGCACCTGGGCAACCATGCGGTCCTGGTGAACGGGGAACGGGTCGGCGTGGAAGCCACCGTCGGGACCAAGGATCTGCTGCACGGCTCGGTCATCCTGGTCCGCCGCGGTCGCCGGGAATGGCGGGTGGCCCGCTTCACCTGAGCCCGGGACCAGCGAGCCCGGGACCAGCGAGCCCGGGACCAGCGAGCCCGGGACCAGCGAGTTCACTTCCCTGCCTGGCCAGAGGGACGAATCGGACAAACAGCCCACTGAACAGGCAGGGAACGAACGAGGAACGGGCGCGGCTACTGGGCCGGCGGTCCGACCAGCAGGCCCTTGATATATGCGGCGTGCTCSTCGGCCACTGCCTTCCTGCCCCGGGCCCGAGAGAGCACCGTACGCCCGGCGTAGCCGGCGACGAGCATCGAGCGCATCACGTTCACCCGAGCCGGCGCATTGTGCTTACGCAGATAACGCACCATGGACGCACCGCGCATCTGCAGCATCCATGTCTTACCGGCCCCGGAACCTCCCGCCCCGTGGGGTACCAGCAGATCGGTGCGCAGCTTCTGCCGCAGCCCCGCCTCACGGATCGCCCGGCCGAGCRCCATGTCCTCGTTGTAGACGTAGAACGTCTCATCAAAGGCGCCCAGTTCGAGGAAGGTGGACCGACGGACGGCCATGCAGGCGCCGGTCAGCCACTCGGGGTTCATCGGGCGGCCCGGTGTCGGCCGGGCGAACAGCGCCGAGCTCGGCGCCACCTTGTGCGCTCCCAGCACGTGCAGCAGCACCCGGCGAGGCGTCGGCTCCCAGCCGCCGTTACCGAGCTCGGGCTTGTCGTCGTGCCCCTTCATGGTGGCCGCGCTGGTCACCAGTTCGGGATCGGCGATGAGGTCGTCGACCAGCGTGTCGATGACCTCCACGGTGGGCCGGCTGTCCGGGTTGCCGAGCACCACGTACTCGTAGCGCGACGAACGGATGCCCATGTTGGCGGCCTTCGCGAATCCCTTGCCGCCACCGGAGTCGAGGTAACGGCTGTTGGGCCGGTCCGCGATCAGCTCGTCAACGCGGTCGACGCCCTCCGCGTTATCGATGATCACAACCGGCATGTCCAACGGAAGGGTCGCGAAGAGCTGCTCGAGCTGGCCACGGCTGTGAAAACTGACCAGTACCAGCTCGTACTGCCACCTGGACCGGTTGGACTTCTCGACGGACATGGCGGCACGCTCCTCACTGCGTGTGCTGACGCGCACTCAGGTGGATATCCACGCCTCGTGCGGTGTTGCGGTGTCGCGCCACACGGTATTCCCACCCCACGGCGGGTGGTATTTCGATAGGCGTAGCCGGTGACGGGCCGCGGTGGGTTCTCCGGTCGAGGCCGGTCCCGGCCGGCGTCAGCGGCGTCAGTTGCCGGAGCAGGTCAGTTGCCGGAGCAGGTCAGTTGCCGGCCGGGGCCAACTCGGTCGGCGGGCCAGGCGGCGTCGTCTGCCCCGGTGGCAGGACCGACCCCGGGGGCGCCGGTGACGTCGCGGAGGCCACGGCCGGCCGCTCCGGCTTGGGCCAGACGGCGGGCYGGTCCCGGGCCACAAAGCGCCGCACCCCGCCGAGCGCGACGGCCTGCAGGAAGAAGACCTGCGCGACCAGGCGGGTCGGACCGGGCGGCGTGCGCCCGGTCAGCAGCGCCGCGGTACTCACAGCGCCGACGGCGTTGCCGGCCAGGAACAGCCGGGCAATCCAGCTCCGGCGGGCGGCCGGGAGGGCGAGCCCCACCAGGACGACCTGCGCCAACGGGCCGAATGACGAGCGGACCAGCCGGTGGCCCCACAGTTGCGGGGTGACCGGCAGCGCGCCGGGCACCAGCGCCGCCCGGCGCCGCCAGAGCATGTCGAKGTTGCCAGCGACGATCCGGGTCCGCCGCTCCCACTCCGCCGAGTAGTCCGGGCTCGACGACTCGATCGAGTACGCCTCGGGTTCGTAGACGACCCGCAGCCCCCCTTCGAGGATGTCGAGAGCCAGCCAGGCATCGTCGACGGCCACGTCCGCGGGCAGGGGCCGAAACGCCTGGCGGCGGAAGGCCAGCATCTCGCCGACCACGCCGATGGTCGCCCCGGTCGCCGACTCGCGGCGCTTCAGCCAG
Source organism: Frankia sp. CgMI4 (assembly GCF_001756285.1). Classification (NCBI taxonomy): domain Bacteria; kingdom Bacillati; phylum Actinomycetota; class Actinomycetes; order Frankiales; family Frankiaceae; genus Frankia; species Frankia sp. CgMI4. The sequence goes on along the minus strand of NZ_MAQZ01000044.1, from coordinate 35,262 downwards.
GACTCGAACTTCCAGTAGAAGCCCTGGGCGCCGTCGGGATCGTCAACCTGCTTCTCCCCCGCCACCGCGCCGACCGTCTCGTCGGTGAAATGACGGGCGGCTGCCCGCAGGGCACCGGGCGCGAGCACAGCGTTCGCATCGGTGAGCACCACGAGCTCGTGGGTGGCGGCGGCGACTCCCCGGTTGACCGCCCGCGCCTTGCCGAGGCGTTCCCCGGACGACAGCACCCGCACGCCGGGCCGGCGCGAGGCCTCGGCCGTCTCCGGATCGTCGGCCACGACGATGATCTCCATCGGCCCGGGATAGTCCGCGCGGGTGAGTTCATCCAGTTTCGCCCCGATCACCGCCGACTCCCGATAGGCGGAGACGACCACGCTCAGTCCCGGCCAGATCTCAGGGTCCGGCGGTRCCGTCGACTCCAGACCACGGCTGCGCAATCCGATATAGATCGGATACAAGACGTGACCGTAAACGGTTGTGGCTCCCAGCGCCGCCACGGCGGCACCTCGACCGATGGTCCGGACACCTGTCATGGCGGTTACCGTAGCGTTCCGCCGGTCAGCCACAACCAACGGCTCCGTCCTTTGCGGTACGGCGCCATTGACGCCATGACGCCATGACGCCGCGCAGCCGTGACACCCGCACCGCGCCAAAGTCGTCCCGCGGAATCGGATGGACCCCCGGCGGGCCTGCGCGCACCTCGACCCCACCCTCACCTCACCTCACCTCACGACACTCTTGTCATCTACCTGGAACTGTCCGCGACACCCCGCGCGAGTACCGAGCCCGCAGTCGTTACCCGACCCCACGGTCGTTACAGTTGTCCGGTGAGCGACTCCACACGCTGGATCGTCGTTGTCRAGGAACCGTTTCTCCCGGCGGACGCGGGCGGCCGGGTGGAGACCTTCAGCTTCCTCACCGCGGCTTCCGCGGCCGGCGTTCGGATGCAGGTCCTGGTGCCTTCCCGGGAGAACCTGGATATCGCCGTGTACGAGGAGGCCGTGYCGGGTTCGGCCGTCATCCGGCTGCCTCGTGACGACAGCCCACGGGCACACCTGACGGCCCGGCCATTCATGCACGCATCCCGGCCGGTCGGTCCGTTGCGCCGCGCGCTGGAGTCGACACCGCCACGGGCCGACGCCGTGATCAGTTACAGCTGCCGGACGTCGCATCTCGGCGAGGAGGTCGCCCGGATCTGGAAGCTGCCGCATCTGGTGCGCGCGCACAACGTCGACTCGGAGTTCTTCCGGGTGCTGGCCCGCAACAGCTCGGGGCCGCGCGCCGTCGCCTACGAGCTGGAGTATCACAAACTGCGGCTGGCGGAGCTTTCGATGCACCACTCTCCGCTCATCACCTGCATCGCGGACATCTCGCTGGAAGACCACAACTGGCGGCGTACGCGGGCGAGCATCCCAACGTTCCACCTGCCGCCGTTCCTGCCCGTCGGCGCCCTCACCGCACCGACGGGCACCGGGTCGGCCGGTACCGAGCCGGCCCCGCCGGGCCGGAAGCCGGCGCCTCGGGACAGCGCCGGCAAAAAGCTGATCTTTGTCGGCTCGCTGGACACCCCGACCAACATCGAAGCCCTGCGCTGGTTCCTCGGCGGCTGCTGGCCGACGATCCGGGTCCGCCATCCCGACGCGACCTTCCAGGTGGTGGGGCGGCGTCCGGAGGAGGGCCTGGCGGCATGGCTCGGTGGCTTCGAGGGCGTGGAGTTGCACACCGACGTGCCGAGCGTCGCCGGTTACCTCGCCACCGCCACCCTGTCGGTGAACCCGATGCGTTCGGGATCCGGCGTGAACATCAAGGCGATCGAGGCAATGGCGGCGGGAACGCCGGTCGTGAGCACACCCACCGGCAGCCGCGGCCTCGGCTGGACGCCCGGTACCCACCTCCTCGTCGCCGAGGACGCGGGCGCCTTCGCCGACGCCGCCTGCAGCCTGCTGGAACAGCCCTGGAAGGCGGCCGAGATCGGAACAGCCGGCCAGGCCTACGTGCTACAGGAACTCGACCACACGGCGCTCATCGGTCGCATCCAGGAACATCTGACGCCAGCCTGAGTCCCTGCCCGCCGGGCCTCACCGAGCCGACGGAGCAGACCGGTGGGCGGAAGACCGGTGGGCGGGAGACATATCAGAAGGTGAGCATCACCTTGCGGGCGTCGAACGCCTCCGCGTAGCGCGTCCCGCACTCTACGCCGCGCAGCCGCAGGGTCGCGCGGAAGGTCTCGTCGTCGAACCAGGCGCGGTCCTGCTGGCTGCGGAAATGACGTTTGAGATGATCGAGTTTTGCCCCGACCGTCTCCTCGAGGATCGGGACGTACAGGCTGGGGGACAGCCGGTCAGYCTCCCATTTCGGGATCTCGTAGCCGAGGATGAGCGCCCCGCGAAAGGCCTGCCACGCCAGCTCGCCGAGCACCCGGTGATCCTGGTGGGCATCCGCGAGCGCCGGGGCGAACACGATGTCCGGGGTGACCTGGCGGGCGATCTGCAGCAGGACCTCCTTGACCCCGCTCCACTCCCGCGGGAGGAAACCGTCCCGGACCTCGTGCAGGTGCAGCGAACCGAGCGAGGAGCCGAGCAGTTCACGCGCGCTCTCCTCCGCCTCCGAGCCGCGCTCGCCCTCGCCCGAGAAGACCACCCAGTGCACGGTGGCCTCCGGATGGGCGGCCAGCAACTGCATGATCGTGGCAGCGGCGCCGATCTCCACGTCGTCCGCATGTGCCCCGAGGGCCACGACGCTGTACGCCCGCCCATCGGCCGGCGGGCCCGCCGTCAACGCCAGCATCCGGCACTCCTCCGCGCTCGCCCGCCCTTTCTCTCCCCCTCATRCCAGTGCACGAAGCCTCCGCTCCCCGGTTCCCCGGCAACCGGCCATGCCGTTGACCTTTCGCATCCATGCCAACACTTGAAGTAGCCAAGCACCCGGAGTGCCCGCCGGACCGGCAGAAACACGCGGCGTCCGTCGAGCGGTTCAGAGCAACGCGTGATAGCGGTTCTGCGCGGGCTCCAGACCGTCGGCGATGAGCATCTCGACCGAGTCGGCCGCGTGTTCGAGCAGGAGGGGCAGCTCACGGCGTTCGGTCGAGGTGAAGTCCCGCAGCACGAAGTCGGCCGGATCCATCCGGCCGGGCGGACGGCCGATGCCGACCCGGACCCGCAGATAGTCCCGCGTCCCGAGCGCTGAGGAGATGGACCGCAGACCGTTGTGGCCGTTGTCCCCACCGCCGCGTTTGAGCCGCACTGCCCCGAAGGGGATGTCAAGCTCATCGTGCACCACGATGAGCCGGGAGACCTCGACCTTGTAGAAGCTCCGGGCCGCCGCGACAGGACCGCCGGAGAGATTCATGAAGGAGAGCGGACGGGCAAGGACCGCCCGCGCCCCGGCCAGGCGGGTCTCTGYGACATCGGCCCGGGAACGGTGCGACTTCAGCCGTGACCCGGTCCGCTCGGCGAGCAGGTCCACGACCATGAAGCCGGCGTTGTGCCGATTCCCGGCATAGGTCGGTCCGGGATTGCCGAGACCGGCGACGAGCCAGGGCCCATCGCCGGTCGGGGTGATCATCATCGGCAGGCGACATCGGCGATGGAGCGGATCCGCCTAGACGGACGCGCTCGCGACGCCGGCCTCCTCCGCCACCGGAGTCTCGCCGAGCGAGGCCTCCTGCTGGGCGTTCGTCCGCTTGGCCAGGCACTGCACGACGACCAGGTCGGGATCGGCGTCGAGCTCGGAGCCGGCCGGYAGGACCAGCTGGCGGGCGAGAATGCTCGTACCTGGCTCGAGCCCGGTGATATCGACCTCGATCGGGCCGGGCAGCCGGGTGGCGTCGGCCTTCACCGCGATCGTGGTGACCTGCTGGTCGACCAGGGTGTCCGGGTGTGGTTCCCCGATCACCTGCACGGGGATGTCGGCCACGACCTTCTCGCCCCGGGCCACGAGCACGAGGTCGATGTGCTCGAAGCTGCCCTTGATCGGGTGGCGCTGGACGTCCTTCGCGAGCGCGAGTTCGGTCCCCTCGGCCAGTTCGAGCGTCAACAGGACGTTCGTGCCGGCGTCGGTCTTGAAGGCGTGGAGGAGGTCGTGTGCGGGCAGCGCGATGTGACGCGGCGGCTTACCGTGACCATAGAGAACAGCCGGGACCTTGCCGGCCCGACGGGTGYGACGAGCCCCGCCCTTACCGAACTCGGTGCGCGGCTCCGCGGCGATGCGGACCTCGGACATGGCGGCGCTCATCCTTTCCTAAACTGGGGATCCGGCGCCGGAGGGCGGTGGAACCACCGCGGCGCGGTCCTTCACAGTACCGGACGCGCCATGGCATGGGGGAAACGACCCCGTTCTGTCAAGCCCCTGGGTGCGTCGCGGCCTTGGTCACCCTGCCCGGTCACGCCGGGCCGCACCTCAGCGCACCTGCGGCCGGATGGTGGCAGCGGGGCGGACCTCCACCTTGGCGGGTAGCCGCGGACGACCGACCGCGGTCCGGGCTCGATGGAGCACCGGGCCACGGATGTCGTCGAGCACGCCGGCGACCCCCGGCCCCGGGACAACGGTGACCGCGATCTCCAGCACGGGTTCCCGCCGGCCGCGCAGCACCGCCCGCACCGCCTCGACGCCCACGATCCCGAGCACGTCGTCCTCGACGGCGTCGGTCAGTGCCGCGGCGGACAAATGGACACCGCCGAGCGCATCATCCGTCACGTAGAGTCCACGACGCCGCGCYGCCAGCGCCGTCTGCGCCCGAAGCCACCCGAGGGCGAGCAGGRCGACCAGCCCGGAACCGATCCCCACGACGAGCCAGAACCAGGCGTGGGAGGTCGGGTAGGAACGGGTGTCGGCGTCGAGCACCGCCTCGTCGGCGACGTCGTTTCCGAACGCACCGGCCCCCACCAGCAACGCGAGAACACCGGCCGCGAGGCAGAGCAACCCGATTCCGACCAGGGCGACCCGGTTGAGGCGGTCGGGCGGCGGCTCGGACAGCCCGGCCGGCCTCCCGCCGGGCTCCGCGGGTACCCCGCCACCCGCCGAGCGGCCCTCGGCGGCCTGCCCGCCCGCTGCCCGCGTCTCGGTCATGMCGCACCGCCAGCGGCCCGGTCCGCCCCGTTGACGGTCCGGTCCGCGGCCGGCGGGGTCGCCTGGATGCGCAGCTCGAGCGGCTCAGCCAGCTCGAAGGAGACAAGCGTAGAGGCCAGGACGGCACCCGCGCGCTCCCGCGCGCCACCGGCGACACGCTGCCGAAGGCGCAGGCGGACGTCGGCGGTCCGGTCACGGACCCGAACCCGGGCGGCCCGCACCCCGTCGACGGTCAGGGCTGCGGAGCGCAGCGCCCGCGCAACCCCTCGCCGCTCGACGAAGACAATGGTCTGCGCGCAGCCGCGCCGCACGGCGAGTCGGGACGGCGTTCCGCGCCGCGCTCCGAGCCAGATCAGCAGCAGGCCAACTAGAACGCAGACCCCCGCGGCCAGTCGGACCGGCCCGGAGGACCAGGCCGTGTCCRCCAGGTCGTCCGCCCACGCCGGCCAGTCGACCACGACGTAGCCCCTGCCACCGCCGGCCGCGGCCACGATCTCGATGACGGTGATGACCCCGGCGGCCACGATCAGCGCGGCGAGCAGTCCGGCGACGATCCTGCGCCCCACCCGCACGGCACCCTCCCCTCACCGAGCCCAACCTTGTCTGTTACCCGTGGTCTGTTACCCGTGGTCTGAACGCGAACCGGAGGGACAGAAGAGGGCCGCTACCCATCGGAGGGCAGCGACGGGATATCGATGTCCAGATGTGCCACGCGCACACCCGTGAGCGCCGCGACCCGGTCCCGCACCTCGCAACGGACCAGCTCGGCCGTCTCCGTGACCGGGATCGGGTAACGCACGGAGAACGACATCGTCAGTCGGGCGGTGGCTCCCTCCATCTTCGCCGAGACCCGTGGCCGCCCGGCACGCCCACGACGCCGCGCGCCGCCATGGCGCGGGAATCCGCGTGGCGGTCCGGTAACGCCGACGACATCCGCCGCCGCCATGGCCGCGATCTTCTCGACAACCCGGTCCGCCACCCGCAGGGAACCGGCCCCCGCCCGCCTACCCGCGGGACGGCCCGGTCGCGCACGCTCCCTCTCGTTCACCGCCGCCCCCGACGCCGGTCACCGCCCACATAACGGGTGATATCGAGGTCACCATCCACCACCTTGCCGATGACCAGCCCTATCGCACCGAAGACCAGCACGATCAGAAACTCGCTGAAGCCCCCGAAGGCGAGGGCGAGTCCGGCGATCAGACCGATGATCAGGCCAAGCGCGCTCGATCGCATGTGGCTCTTCCCCTTTCCTGGCCCATCCAGCCCGGCCCCGTCCAGCCCGGCCGCAGTACCCGGTYCGCCCCTCTGGACCGGCAGATCGAGGGGCATCCCGCGTGATCGTCACATGGAACCGAGCCCGGGGTGCGGTCCCGCGGACCCGGTGTCGCCTCAGCGCACCCGAGGACCACGGCCGGGGCCGAACCGCGCCCGGCGGTGCGACCACCACCGACGCGTGGAGTCGGAACAGCGGCGCCCGCGACCGCGAACCCAGGCGAACAGGATGTCCGCGGCGTTGGGCCGGTGATGGGTGGTGAGGCGGACACCCGGAACACCCGGCCCGTCCGGCCCATCCGGCGTGGATCGCAGGGCCCGCAGGCCGGCGGCGAACGCCTGTGGATCACCTCCCCGATCCGGATGGTGCGTGCGGATGAACGCGCGGATCTCGGCCCTGCGTCGGGCGGCGTCGAGCTGGCGTCGGGATGACTCCTGCCGCCGATCGGAGGTCACGGCACCCCCATCTCCGGCACCCCCATCTCCGGCACCCCCGCACCCGGCACCCCCGCACCCGGCACCCCCGAACGGGGCGTCCCCGGACCGACTACCGCCGCGTCCGGCCCCTGCGGACACGACAGGTCCGGATCCGGAATTGCCAGATCACGGATGACGACGTCGACCCGGGGACAGCCGGGTTCGACCACCAGCACCGCGGCGCGCACCCGGGCGGCGAGCTCACCGAGCCGTTCCCMGTACCGGCACACGATCTGCACCAGGATCCCGTCCGGYCGTACCCGTACCCCCTCCACCCGGCGGCCCGGAAGGTAGGTCGCGACCTCGGCCGCGGCACCCGCCCCGCCGTCCGGAACACGGTGACGATCCTTGTGCCGGACCGGCGCGCCGATGAGCCGGACGACACCGGGACAGGACAGCACGGTCCGGGCCACGGCATCCGGGTTCCAGGCGAACCCGCTCACCGGCCCGGCCGCTGTCGGGTTCGTGCTCATTCGACCCGCCGCGACTCTTCCGACTCCTCCTCGCCGATGTAGACGTCATCGATCGCGATGTTCACCTCGGTGACCTCCAGGCCCGTCATTCCCTCCACAGAGGTGACGACGTTGTGCCGGATCGAGTGGGACAGATCCACGATGGAGACCCCGTAGTCGCAGACGACGTCGAGGTCGATCGCGGCCTGCCGTTCCCCGACCTCCACCGCGACCCCCTGGGAGACGCTGGCCGACGCGCCGGGGATGCGGGCCCGGAACGAACCCATCGCGCGGGCCCCGCTCGAGCCCAGGTTGTGTACCCCGGAGACCTCGCGTGCCGCGACACCGGCGATCTTGCTGACGACGGCGTCCGCGATCGACGTCCGGCCCCGGCCGGTCACCAGCTCGGTGGATGTCTTGCGCTCCGGCACGGTGGTGCGACGCGCACCACCTGCGTCCGAGGCCTTCGCCTCGGGCCCGGCCGCGCTGGTTGTGGTGGTCATGGTGCTCCTTCCTGGCCGGCATCGTCGGAGCGCCCGAAGCGGTGGAAGGGGTCAGGTCCGACCAGGAGCGGGACGTCGAGGGACGATCCGTCCGGGCGCTCTCCGGTGCGGCCGTTCACGATCAGGGATACCCGAATTCTCCGGTCGGACAACAACCCGTTCCCGTCGGCACAGCTACGATCACTGAACGGAAGCGCGCATCGTCCCCGCCGCGTCGCCGGGGGCCGATTCGCTGCGTCCCTCGCGATCCTTCGCGGGCGGACGCTCATCCGCTCCCGGCGTGGGCGGATAGGTTTGGGTGCCGGCCGCCACCGAACGCCACGCCGCCCAGCGGGCGCGCGTGCGTCCGAGCGAAGGAGCATCCGCTGCCTCGATCCCACCCGGGTCCGCGCCGAAGCGTCGGAGCCGGCCCCGCCACCGTCACCGTGCGAGCCCCCGCCAAGGTCAACCTGCATCTCGGCGTCGGACCGCTCCGACCGGACGGCTACCACGACGTCATCACAGTGCTGCAGGCCGTCTCGCTGTTCGACGACGTCTCGGCGACGTCCGTCGATCCCCCGCGGTTCCACGACCCGGGGCCATCGACCACCGACGGGAACGGCGGGTCCGACGGGAACGGCGGGTTCGACGGGAACGGCCGGTCCAGYGGGGACATCGTCGTGACCGTCGAGGTGTCCGGGGAGGGCGCCGACCCGGCGTCGCTGGGTCCGGCGACGTCCACGCCGGAGGTCTCCATCGTCCCCACCGGCCGGGACAACATCGCCGTCCGGGCCGCTCACCTGGTTGCCGAGGCCGCGGGCATCACCTCGGAACGGGTTCATCTCACCCTGACGAAGGGCATCCCCGTCGCCGCGGGGATGGCCGGGGGCAGCGCCGACGCGGCGGCGGCGCTCGTCGCCTGCGACGCGCTCTGGCAGACCGGCCTGGACCGGGCGACCCTGACCCGACTCGCCGCCCAGCTCGGCAGCGACGTCCCGTTCCCCCTGGCCGGCGGCACCGCACTCGGCACCGGGCGCGGCGAGCAGCTCACCGACGTCCTGGCGACGGGCGAGTACTACTGGGTGTTCGCGCTCGCCGACGGCGGCCTGTCCACCCCCGCGGTCTACAAGGAGTTCGACCGGCTGACCGAGGGCAAACTGCGGACCGGCCCGACCCCCGCCGACGACGTGCTCGCCGCGCTGCGCACCGGCGACCCCGGCCAGCTCGGAGCCGCCCTGGTCAACGACCTGCAGCCGGCAGCGCTGCGGCTTCGGCCGTCCCTGCGCCGCGTCCTGGAGGCGGGCCGGGAGCTGGGAGCCGTCGGGGCGATCGTGAGCGGCTCCGGCCCGACCTGCGCCTTCCTCGCGGCCGGAGCGCAGGAGAGCATCGCGCTCGCGGCGAGCCTCGCCGGGATGGGGGTCGCCCGCGCGGTACGCCGGGCCTCCGGGCCGGCGAGCGGCGCCAGGATGGTGGAGGGAGCAGGCGAAGCGCCGTGAGCGCCGTCCTGGTCAGCCTCGAGAACGTCAACGCCGCGTTCGGCACCCGGACGTTGCTCGACCGGGTGAGCCTGGGGATCGGCGCCGGGGAACGGATCGGGGTCGTGGGGCGCAACGGGGCCGGGAAGTCCACCCTGCTGCGGATCATCGCCGGCGAGGTGGCCCCGGACGCCGGCCGGGTCGTGCCCGCCGGTTCCACCCGGGTCGCCACCCTGGCGCAGGCCGACGTGCTCCCCGCCGAGCGCACCGTGCGCGAGATTGTCGTGGGCACCGTCGCTGAGCACGAGTGGGCGGCGGATCCCCGGCAGCGGGGCATCCTCGCCGGGCTCGGGCTGCTCGAACGGCTCGACGACCCGGTCGGACCGATGTCGGGCGGGGAACGCCGCCGGGTGGCGCTGGCCCGGCTCCTCGTCCAGGACACCGACCTGCTGATCCTGGACGAGCCGACGAACCACCTGGACGTCGAGGGGGTCGCCTGGCTCGCCCGGCATCTAGCCGGCTTCCGCGGTGGACTGCTCGTCGCGACCCACGACCGCTGGTTCCTCGACGAGGTGTGCGGACGGGTCTGGGAAGTCGTGGACGGGCGTGTCGACGCGTACGAGGGCGGCTACTCAGCGTACGTGCTCGCGCGGGCCGAACGCACCCGGCGGGCCGACGCCACCGAAGCCAGGCGCCAGAACCTGCTGCGTAAGGAACTCGCCTGGCTACGCCGCGGCCCGCCCGCCCGGACCAGTAAGCCGCGCTTCCGCATCGACGCCGCCAATGCGCTGATCGCCGACGAGCCGCCGCCCCGGGACACCATGGCGCTGCGCAGCTTCGCGGCATCCCGGCTGGGCAAGGACGTCTACGACGCCGAGCACATCACGGTCCGGATCGGGGACCGGACGTTGTTCGACGACGTCACCTGGCTGGTCGGACCGGGGGACCGGATCGGGCTGGTCGGTGTCAACGGAGCCGGCAAGACCACCCTGCTGCGCGTGCTGCTGGGTGCGGTGACGCCGGAGGCCGGCCGGGTCCGGGTGGGGGCCAGCGTGCGACCGGCCCTGCTGTCCCAGGAGATTGYCGAACTACCGGCGTCGCTGCGGGCGCTGGAGGCCGTCGAACAGGTCGGGCAGGTCCTGGAGGTCGAGAAGGGCCGGGAACGGACCGCCGGCCAGTTACTCGAGCAGTTCGGCCTCCCGTCGTCACGGCAGTGGACGCGGGTCGGGGACCTCTCCGGCGGCGAACGCCGCCGGCTGCAGCTGCTGCGCCTGCTGATGGCCAGACCGAACGTGCTGCTCCTCGACGAGCCGACCAACGACCTCGACACCGACACCCTCACCGCGCTCGAGGACCTCCTCGACTCGTGGCCGGGCAGCCTGATCGTGGTCAGCCACGACCGCTATTTCCTCGAACGCACCTGCGACGTGACACTGGCGCTACTTGGCGACGGGCACCTGCGCATGCTGCCCGGCGGCATCGAGGAGTACCTCGCCCGGCGCGCGGCCGCCCGGCAGGACGCCGCGGCTCGGGCACCGTCATCCCGGGGTTCGTCGGCCGCCGGCTGCGGAGCGGGCGGACAGACCACCACCGTCGCCGAAGCCGGGCGGACAGGTGGGCCGCCCGTCCTGTCCGGGGGCGAGCTGCGCGCCGCCCGCAAGGAGCTGACCCGGCTCGAGCGCGCCCTGGATCGCCTGAGCCGACGCGAGCAGGAGCTGCATCACGAGCTGGCCGAGGCCGCGACGGATCACGAGCGTCTGCTGACGCTGGACGCCGAGCTGCGCGCCGTCGTCGCGGACAAGGACAGCACCGAGGAGGCCTGGCTCACCCTCGCCGCCGAGATCGAGGGTGGCTGACAAGCCACCGCCACCCGCCGTCCGGTCAGGCGGTGGCGCGTTTCGCCGCGAGACGCGCCGGGTCCGGCCAGCGGACGTCCCACACCAGGTGAACGGTCTCCATCATCTTGATCAGGTAGAAGCTGGTGTCGATCTGCCAGGGCCGCACCCCGTGCCGGGCCGAGGTCGGCTCGGCGTGATGCAGGTTGTGCMAGGATTCGCCCATCGACAGCAGGGCCAGCGGCCACACGTTGGTCGACCGGTCCCGCGACCGGTAGGGACGCGAGYCGAGGACGTGGCAGATGCTGTTCACCGACCACGTGACGTGGTGCAGCAGCGCGATACGGACCAGCCCGGCCCAGAAGAACGCCTCCAGCGCCGCGGCGAACGAACCCCCCCACAGGCCGCCGATCACGGCGGGCAGCGCGAGGCTGGCGAACGCGCACAGCGCGAACGAGCGGCTGACCTTCATGATGTCGGGATCGTCGAGCAGGTCCGGGGCGAACCGACGCTGGTCGGTCTGCTCGACGTCGAACAGCCAACCCACGTGGGCGTGCCAGAGACCCTTGATCAGCGACCACGTCCCCGGACCGTAACGCCACGGCGAGTGCGGGTCGCCCTCGGTGTCGCTGAAGGCGTGATGACGCCGGTGGTCGGCCACCCAGYGGATGACCGGACCCTCGATCGCCATGTTGYCGGCGACCGCCAACGCGATCCGCACCGGCCTGGACGTCCGGAAGCCGCGGTGGGTGAAGTAACGGTGAAAGCCGATCGTCACGCCGTGGCCGGTGATGCCGTAGAACACCACGGCGAGGACGACGTCCCGCCAGGAGATCCACTGCCCCCACATCGCCGGGATCGCGACCGCCAGGGCGACCAGCGGCACCACGATCGTCACCACCATCACGATCTGCTCGGCGTGGGCCTTCGCCATCGAGCGGGGCCGCGTGGCGTTACCGCGGCTGTTCGCGGGATCAGCCCGGCGGGGAACCGGACCCGTGGTGGGTTCGCGGTTGTCCCGCGGTGCCCGATTATCGCTCGGCGTCACCGTGTCGGTAGCGGTCATTGCCTCGTTCCATCCGTCGCGGCTGGCCCACTGTGCCGGCGCTCCATCCGCCACGGTAGCCCGCCGACATGACAACGTCCCCCCTCCTCCACGTCCGCCACGCAAACAAACCATCCGTCGCCGACCCGACCCGGATCGATCGGCACCGCCGCGCACCACGATCACCGACAGGTCGATGACAAGCCGATGACAAATAATGACATCCAATGACATTTAACGCCATCAGCCGACAGTCGGTGACAGTCAGTGACAGTCAGGCGACGAAGAGATGAACGACAGCCGGCCAAACCCGGTCCGGGACGCCCGCCCGCGCCGGCCGCCCGCGCCGGCCGGCGGGCCGGGTAGCCGGTGGCGGCCCGGCTTTTACCATCCGAGCCACCCCACGATGGTAGAGTTGGCGTGTTTTCTCGCGGTCCGCCGTAGTGTAATCGGCAGCACAGGAGATTTTGGTTCTCTTAGTCCACGTTCGAGTCGTGGCGGCGGAGCACTACCAGGCACCACCAGTAATACCATCGAAAAGAATATTCCGGAAGCACCGCCGCCGCACCATCACCACGGCGGTGGCCAGGCCCACATCATTTCCCGGTCCGGGGCCGGCGTGTTCCCGGGATGGCCGTGGCATCTGYCGGCGCCTTCCGGTCGACGAGTAGTGTGGGCGCCGTCGCCCCACCGCTGTCCAGGTCCGAAGACTCGGGAGATCGCGTGACATCATCACGTCCGGTGGCCGTCATCATCCTGGCAGCGGGCGAAGGCAAGCGCATGCGCTCGACGAGACCGAAGGTGCTGCACCACATCGCTGGGCGCTCCCTTCTCCACCACGTGCTGAGCGCGGCCGGAGCCCTCGCGGCGGCGCGTACCGCGGTCGTCGTGGGCCACGGCCGCGAACAGGTCGCGGCGATGCTGGCGGAGCAGGCTCCCGAGGTCGTCCCGGTCGTCCAGGACCGCCAACACGGCACGGGCCACGCCGTCCGGGTGGCCCTGGCGGCGCTCGGCGAGCTGGCGCCCGGCGACACGGTGGTCGTGCTGCCCGGCGACACCCCGCTGTTGACCAGCGCGACACTCACTGCCCTGGTGGCCCAGCACCATGCCCGGGCGGCCGCGGCGACGGTCCTGTCGGCCGTCATCGACGACGCCACCGGTTACGGCCGGGTGGTGCGCGACGGCGACGGCGCGGTCCGGGCCATCRTCGAGCATCGCGACGCCGACGCCGCCACCGCGACGATCCGAGAGATCAACACCGGCGTGTACGCGTTCGCAGCGGGCCCGCTCCAGACCGCGCTCGCGCGGCTGACCAGGGATAATGCTCAAGGCGAGGAGTACCTCACCGACGTCGTCGGGCTGCTGGTCGCCGCCGGGCAGCCGGTGGCCGCGCGGGTCGTGGACGATCCCGGCGAGGCCGGTGGGGTGAACGACCGCGTCCAGCTCGCCGCCGCCGGACGGGTGCTGCGGGACCGGATCGTCGAGGCGGCGATGCGCGCCGGCACMACCGTCGTCGACCCGCGGACCACCTGGATCGACGCCGACGTCACTCTCGAACCGGACACGACTATCGCCCCCAACACCTTCCTGCACGGCCGGACGCACGTCGCTCGCGGCGCCGTCATCGGCCCCGAATGYACCTTGACGGACACGACGGTAGGCGCGGGCGCGACCGTCCTGCGGACCACGGCCGAGCGGGCCGAGATCGGCGCCGGGGCCGTGGTCGGGCCTTACAGCCATCTCCGACCGGGCACCCGACTGGGCCGCGAAGGCAAGATCGGCTCCTTCGTCGAGACGAAGTCGGCCGATCTCGGGAACCAGACGAAGGTCCCGCATCTGGCGTATGTCGGCGACGCGGTGGTCGGCGAGCGCAGCAACATCGGATGCACGACGGTCTTCGTGAACTACGACGGGGTGGCCAAGCACCGCACGGTGATCGGCTCGGACGTCCGGATCGGCAGCGATACCATGCTCGTTGCTCCGGTCACGGTCGGGGACGGGGCCTACACCGGCGCCGGATCCGTGATCCGGGAGGACGTTCCGCCGGGCGCGCTGGCGGTCCGGGAGGGGCGGCAACGGATCATCGAAGGCTGGGTCTCCCGCCGCCGTCCCGGCAGCCCGGCGGCACGAGCGGCCGCCGCTGCCGGCGTCCAGGCCCCCGGCAGCGCCGGGGATCCCGAGCATCCCGATGAAATGCCGCAACCGTCCGCGGCCGAGGCCGCCGTGCCGATCCCAGCTCATCAGGGTGACGTGGCGCACCGGAGTGAGTTGCCGCATACCGGCGAGGGCGAGGCCGGCATCGCTGGCATTCCCGGCGCGGGGAGCAGAACGTAAAGAGACGTCCGTCCAAACCTTCTGGCCAGCGAGGGGATGCACACCGCCCGACCTGCCCCGCCCGGGTCGGCCGCCCGGGGTCCGCAGGCGGCGATCCGGGCACGTGGGTACCATCCCGCCTGCGCAAACAGGGGCGGGGCCGGGTATGCCCGAGTGTTGAACCGTGCAGCCTCACGGCCGTTCCCCCGGACGGGTCACCCGCCCGGGGGCTGCCCCCGCCAGCCCGATCACGCCAGCCCGATCATCCCGTCACGCCCGAGGAGTACGCGGTGGCCTACCAGACCGAGAACCGGCGCAATCTGATGCTCTTCGCGGGACGTTCGCACCCGGGCCTCACGGCGGAGGTCGCGGCCGCGCTCGACGTCGAGCCCGTCCCCACCCATGCCTACGAATTCGCCAGCGGCGAGATCTTCGTCCGCTTCTCCGAATCGGTTCGGGGCTGCGACGCCTTCGTGCTCCAGTGCCATTCGGCTCCGGTGAACACCTGGCTGATGGAACAGCTGATCATGGTGGACGCGCTGAAGCGGGCCAGCGCCAAACGGATCACCGTCGTCGCGCCCTTCTACCCCTATGCGCGCCAGGACAAGAAGCACCGTGGCCGGGAGCCGATCTCGGCCCGCCTCGTCGCCGATTTGTTCAAGACCGCCGGCGCGCACCGGCTCATGTCGGTCGACCTGCACACCGCCCAGATTCAGGGCTTCTTCGACGGGCCGGTGGACCATCTCTTCGCGTTGCCGCTGCTCACCRACTACATCGAGTCCAAGCTGGACACGTCCGAGGTGACCGTCGTCGCCCCCGACTCGGGCCGGGTCCGCGTGGCCGAGCGGTGGACCGACCGGCTCGGCTGCCCGCTGGCCATCATCCACAAGCGGCGTGACCCGGACGTTCCCAACCAGGTGAAGATGTTCGACGTGGTCGGCGAGGTGCACGGACGGACCTGCGTCATCGTCGACGACATGATCGACACTGCCGGCACGATCACGAAGGCCGCGGAGTCACTCAAGGAGCACGGCGCGGCGGGCGTCATCGCGGCGGCAACCCACGGCGTGCTCTCCGGCCCCGCCGCCGACCGGCTGAAGAACTCGGAGATCAGCGAGGTCRTCCTCACGAACACGCTGCCCCTGCCCAGCGAGGCTCGCATCGACAAGATCACCGAACTGTCCATCGCCCCGCTGCTGGCCGCGGCCATCAAGGCCGTGTTCGAGGACGGGTCGGTGACCGGCCTGTTCGGCGGAGACGCCTGACCGAGGCTCGCATCCCCACCCCGCCGCGAGACAGGCGCGGGCAGGCGAACGGCCGCGGCGAACGACCTGGGGCGTCCCGGCGGCCGCCCCGCGTCCGTAGACTGCCCTGCMATGGCAGCGCAACAGCCGAAGGTGTCTCTCACCGGGATCAAGCCGACGGGCGAGCCGCACCTCGGCAACTACATCGGAGCGATCCGGCCGTCGCTGGAGCTCACCTCGGCCTACGAGTCGATCTACTTCGTCRCCGACTATCACGCCCTGACATCCGTGCGTAGTCGCGAGGAGTTGGCGAGCTATACCCGCTCGGTGGCGGCCACGTGGCTCGTGCTCGGGCTCGACCCGAYGAGCACGATCTTCTACCGCCAGTCCGACGTCCCCGAGATCTTCGAGCTGACCTGGGTGCTGTCCTGCGTCACCGGCAAGGGTCTGATGAACCGGGCCCACGCCTACAAGGCGGCCCGTGACCGCAATGCCGAGGCCGGCGTCCCCGATCTGGACGCCGGCATCAACATGGGCCTGTTCAACTATCCGATTCTGATGGCCGTCGACATTCTCATCATGAATGCCGACGTGGTCCCCGTTGGCCAGGACCAGTCGCAGCATGTGGAATACGCCGCCGACATCGCCGGCTCCTTCAACCATCTGTTCGGCGACGTGTTCAGCCTGAAGATCCCGGAGGTGGTCCTCCCGGCCGGGAGCTCGGCGAAGGTACTGCCCGGCATCGACGGCCGCAAGATGAGCAAGTCATACCGGAACACAATCCCCCTCTTCGCGCCGGAGAAGCAGCTACGGAAACTCGTCCGTGGGATCGTGAGCGACAGCACACCGCTGGCGGACCCGAAGGACCCGGACAGTTCCGCGGCCTTCGTTCTGCTCGAGAACTTCGCGACTCCAGAAACGATCAAGGAGATGCGCGGCCGTCTGGAGCAGGGCGGCACCGGGTGGGGCGAGGTGAAGAACGCCCTGTTCGAGACGCTCAACGACTGGCTGTCACCGCTGCGGGAGCGCTACACCGAGCTCATCGCCCCGGACAGCGAGCTGGACGGCATCCTCGCGGCGGGTGCCGAGCGGGCCCGCGACCGGGCCCGGCCGGTGCTCGCCGGCGTCCGGCGCGCGATCGGGATCTCGCACCTCTGACCTCCCCCGCCGTTGCGCCCTTCCCCGCCGTTGCGCCGGGTGGCTCAGTTGCGCCGGGTGGCCCAGTTGCGCCGGGTGGCTCAGTCGGAGCGGGCGGCGCGGGCAGCGGCCAGCCGGCAGAAGGCCGCGATGTCGAGGGTCTCGCCCCGGGCACCGGGATCGACCTCGGCGGCACGCGCCAAGTCCCCGGCGGCGGCGGGCGATCCGGCCCAGGGCGCCAGGGCCGTACGCAGGGTCTTGCGGCGCTGCGCGAACGCGGCATCGATCGCGGCGAACACGTCCGCCCGCAGCCGCGCCGGACCGGGCAGGGGCCTGCGGGCGAAGGCCACCAGCCCTGAATCAACGTTCGGCTGCGGCCAGAAGACCGGTCTGGGCACCGCGCCGGCCGGCCGGCCGTGCGCGTACCAGGCCAGCTTGACGCTGGGCGCCCCATACACCCGGCTGCCCGGCGGCGCGGTGAGCCGGTCGGCAACCTCCGCCTGGACCATCACCAGCCCACGGCGCAGCGAGGGCAKCCGTTCCAGCAGCCCGAGCAGCAGCGGCACCGCGATGTTGTAGGGCAGGTTCGCGGCGAGCACCCCGGGCGCGGCCACGTCGGCGGGCAGGTCGGCCAGGGTGACCCGCAGACCGTCGGCGGCCACCACGCGCAACCGCTCGGCGACGTCGGCCGGCAGCCGGGCGGCCACGGTCACCGGCAGGGCCGCGGCGAGGGGGCGATCCACCTCGACGGCGACGACGGCCTTCGCCGCCTCGACGAGCCCCAGGGTCATCGACCCGAGTCCTGGCCCGATCTCCAGCACCGTGTCGTCCGGGCCGACGCCGGCGAGCCGCACCAACCGGCGGACGGTGTTCGCGTCAACGAGGAAGTTCTGTCCGCGCCGTTTCGTCGGCCGCAGGCCCAGCTCGTGCGCGAGGGCCCGAAGTTCAGCCGGCGAGAACAGCGCGTCGGTGTCTACCAGGGCCCGAACACCCGCTCCGCGTTCGCGGCGATGTGCGTGCCGAGCTCGGCGACGCCGACGCCGCGGGTCTCGGCCAGCACCCGCAGCGTCAGCGGAATGAGGTACGGGCCGCCGGGCCGGCCCCGCCAGGGGGTCGGGGTGAGGAACGGCGCGTCGGTCTCCACCAGGATGAGATCCGCCGGAGCGACGGCCGCCGCCTCCCGCAGATTGGCGGCATTGGAGAAGGTGACGTTGCCGGCGAACGACATCACGTACCCGGCGTCCGCGCAGATCTTCGCCATCGCCGTGTCCCCGGAGAAGGCGTGGAAGACGACCTTCTCCGGGGCGCCCTCCTCGGCGAGGATACGCAGCGTGTCGTCGTGGGCGTCCCGGTCGTGGATCATCAGCGCCCGGCCGGTCTCCTTGGCGATCGCGATGTGGCGCCGGAAGCTCTCCTGCTGCACGGCATGCGCCTCGGGTGGGGTGCGAAAGTAGTCCAGGCCCGTCTCGCCGACCGCGCGCACGCGATCGGCGCGGGCCAACTCGGCGATGGCGGCGAACGTCTCCTCGGTGACCCCCCGGGCCGCCTCGTTGGGATGAATCGCGACGGCGGCGTAGATCTCCGGATGCGCCGCGGCAACCTCGGCCTGCCATCTGCTGGTGGGCAGGTCGATGCCGACGGTGACGGCCCGCGTGACACCGACCGCCCGGGCCGCCGCGATCGCCGCCGGAACTTCGGTGCCCATCAGGTCGAGATGACAGTGGCTGTCGACCACGGCCACGGGAAGAGGGTCCGGCGGTGGCGGCGGATCAYCCGACCGGCCAGAGTTTCGCGCCACCTCACCCGCCCTCTCGTGCCCGCCCTTCGTTTCCTGAGGTCTGAAGTCTACGACCGCCGCCGGGTGTGCCAGACAACCCGGCATGGGACGCTAATCGGGTGAGCAAGCGCAAGGACCCCACGCGATGACGACACCGTTGACCGTTGCCCTGGTCACCCCGCTGACCGGTCCCGATGCCGCCCAAGGCCTCGCCGGGCTACGAGGGGTCACCCTGTGGGCGCGTGACGAACGCCTCCCACTGCCCTGGGACGAGGTGAGTCTCACCGCCTACGACGCGTATCCCGATTCGGCCGCCGCCATGCGCGCCGCGGTGGCCGCGGGGCCGGACGCCCTGCTCGGACCCTACGGCCACCGGGCGGCACTCGCGGCCTGCGCCTCGACGGACCGGGTGGTCTTCAACACCGGCGCCCCGTCCACGCGCTTCGTCCGGCAGGCGTTCCCGAACGTCGTGAACATCGCCGCGGCCACCTCGACCTGGCCGCGCGGGGTCCTCGCCGCCGTACGGGCGGCCGATCGACGGGCCCGCAAGGTCGTCCTGCTCGCCTCCGGGGACACCGCCGTCGAGATCACATCGGTGACGAAGGCCGCCGCGGTGGCGCAGTCGTTCGAGGTGGCCTCGCACGTCTTCCCCCCGGGCAAGGCCGCCCTCGCCGCGACCCGGCTGCCCCCGGGCGACATCCTCATCGTCCACGCCGGCCCGGACGACGAGCTGGCGGCGGCGAACATCCTGCTGCGCCGGCCGTGGCGGGCGGCCGCTTTCTCCACGGCCGTCAGCGCGCAGGCCACCGCGAGCCTGGGCGACCTGCGCGAGCAGCTGCTGGCGCCGGGCAGCTGGATGCCCGAGAGCACCCAGCCGACCGCGACCGGCCCGACCGCGCGGGAGTTCACCGCCGACTTCACCGCCCTGCACGGCGTCGCGCCGACCGAAACGGCGGCCTGGGCCTACGTCACCGGGTTGATCCTGGGACGGGCCATTCGCTACTGCGGAGGCGTGCAGGATGCCTCCGTGCTCGCCGCCGCCCGGGGCATCGACACGACCACGTTGCTCGGTCGCTTCCGGCTGGACGAGGCGACGGGGCTCCAGGTCGGCCACCAGATCCCGATCGTGCAGTGGCAGGCCGGTGCCTCCCGGACGGTCTGGCCCCGTGAGTCGGCGCGGGCACMGTTCGCCCATCCCCGGCTGTTCACCAGCCGACCGGGGATGGCGTCTCGGACTTCGCCGGGGACGCCCACGCCCACGCAGCCTCGGACGCCTCCGGCCTCACGCACACTCCCCACCACGTGAGTGGCTCTCCGCCGCCAGCGGACCGTCCGGGGCGGGTGAACCGTCCGGAGCGGGTGAACCGTCCGGAGCGGTGGACCACCCGGAGCGGGTGAACGGTGGTTGGTTCGGGTGCCGCCGTGGTACTGAGAAGCTCTACGGYGGCACCTGCGCGGGCCGCGGAGGGGGAAACATGACGGCGGGTCCACTCGGTCGTGTTCCCACGAGGCCGTGGCGCCGCCGGGCCGCGGTGGGCATCCTCGGYGGCCTGACGGTGGCCTTCGCGGTGGCGACGGCCCGGCTGTTCGTCTTTCCGCACCAGGATGCTCCCGCCCCGGTGGACGCGATCGTCATGTTCGCCGGGAGCCCGGGACGGCTCGAACGCGCCGTCGCACTCGCGCGGGCCGGCTACGCACCCGTGCTCGCGGTCTCGGCGCCGACGGAGAAGGACCCGTGCCCCGGGCCCATTCCCGGGGTGGAGGTGATCTGTTTCTCGCCCGATCCGCGGACGACCCAGGGCGAGTCGCGGTGGACCTCCGCGGCGGCGGCACGCCGCGGGTGGCATTCACTCATAGTCGTCGCCTCGACCTCGCAGAGCACGCGCGCCCGGCTGCGCCTCGCCCGTTGCTATGACGGCGAGACGCGGATGCAGGGGGTCCCGCCCCCCCGCCGGGCCTGGCCGTACGTGATCGCCTACGAGTGGGCGGCGCTGGGCAAGGCCCTCGTTCTCCAACGCCACTGCTGACCGCCGACCGTGCTCAGCGCCCGYCAGCCCGGTCCCCGGCCCGGACGGCGAGCTCCGCGGCATAGACCTCGTTGCGGGAGACGCCGTACTCGGCGGCCACGGCCTTGCGCGCGTCCTTCGGGGACATCCCCACCGAGGTTCGTCGGGCTACCTCGGCGACGAGGATCCTGCCGTCGATGATCGGTTCGGCCCCGCTCAGCCCGGCCCCGCCTGGTTCGGCCCCGCTCGGCTCGGCCCGGYCCCGGGCACCGCCGGCGACCACCAGCGTGAACTCCCCCCGGATGACCCGGCCGTCGGTGGCCCAGCCGAGCAGATCGGCGAGGTCGCCGCGGACGATCTCCTCGAAGGTCTTCGTCAGCTCGCGGCAGAGCACCGCCGGCCGGTCGGCGCCGAAGGCCGCGACGAGGTCGCGCAGGCCGGCCACGAGCCGGTGCGGGGACTCCAGGAACACCATCGTCCGCGGCTCGCCGGCCAGGTCGCGAAGGCGTCCACGCCGATCGCCGCCCTTGCGCGGCAGGAAGCCCTCGAAGGTCCAGCGGTCCGTCGGCAGCCCGCTGACGGCCAGGGCCGCGGTGACGGCGGACGGACCGGGAACGACGGTCACGGCCATCCCCGCGGCGGYGGCCGCGGCCACGACCCGGAACCCGGGGTCGGAGACGGCGGGCATCCCGGCGTCGGTGACGAGCGCGACGGTGGCGCCCTGGCGCAGGTAGTCGGTGAGCTGGGCGGCCCGGGCGCCTTCCACCGCGTCGTAGCACGACACGATCCGCCCGGACACCGTCACGCCGAGCGCGTGCGCCAGCCGTAGGACCCGGCGGGTGTCCTCGGCGGCGATCACATCCGCGGTGGCGAGGATCTCGCCGAGCCGAGGGCTGGCGTCCCGGACGTCGCCGATGGGGGCACCGCACAGCACCAGGGTCCCGGACACCCGACCAGTCTGTCAGGAGCCAGGACCTACCCTGATCGGTGTGACGGCGACGACGGCTCACCTGCCCTGGACGGCGACCGGTCGCGGGGACGCGGCGCGGGTGACCGGCCCGGGTTCCGCCGGCCCGGCCGGCGGTCGGGCGCTCTCGGTGCGTGAGCGGCTGTGTCCACCGATGCCGCGGTCGCCGCTCATGGGGTGGCTGGCGACCCTGTCCGTCGCGATCGTCGCCGGGCTGCTGCGTTTTTGGCACCTCACGGAGCCCCGCGGGATCTACTTCGACGAGGTCTACTACACCAAGGACGCCTGGGGCCTGCTGACGGCCGGGTATGAGATCAACTCGACGACCTGTTCCGGTCCGGCCTACGTCGTCCATCCGCCGTTCGGCAAATGGCTGATGGYCGCCTCCGAGGGCCTGTTCGGCTATACCGACTGTGCCGGGGTCCCGCACGGCAGTCCGGAGCTCGGCTGGCGGTTCTCGTCCGCGCTGTTCGGGACGCTCGCCGTCCTGGTCCTCGCCCGCGCCGCCCGACGGATGTTCCGCTCCACGCTCCTGGGCTGCTTCGCCGGTCTGCTCCTCGCCCTCGACGGGCTGGAGTTCGTGCAGAGCCGCATCGGGATCCTCGACATCTTCCTGATGACCGGCGTCGTCGTAGCGCTGGCCTGTCTGCTGCTCGACCGGGACGACGGCCGCCGCCGGCTCGCCGACCGGCTGGAACCGGTTGGTTCCAGCCCCGGCT
This sequence comes from Frankia sp. CgMI4, assembly GCF_001756285.1. Taxonomy (NCBI): domain Bacteria; kingdom Bacillati; phylum Actinomycetota; class Actinomycetes; order Frankiales; family Frankiaceae; genus Frankia; species Frankia sp. CgMI4. The sequence goes on along the minus strand of NZ_MAQZ01000044.1, from coordinate 12,994 downwards.
CAGCACCCCTGGGGGACGAGGCCGCCGGCCCGGACGGCGGTACGGACGCCGGCCCGGACGGCGGCCCGACCACGACGGCTCCGCCCACCCGGGCCGACCGCCTCCTCGACATGTACGGGCCGCGGCTGGGGTTCCGCCCCTGGCGGCTGGCCTGCGGAGCGGCCCTGGGACTGTCCATGGGGGTGAAGTGGAGCGCCCTCTACACGATCATCGGCTTCGCGGCGCTCGCCCTCGCGTGGGACATCGGAGCACGGCGCACCGGCGGAGCCCGCCGACCCGTGCTGGGAGCACTGCGCCGGGACAGCCCGGCCTGGTTCGCCGCGTTCGTACTCGTCCCCATCGTGACCTTCCTCGCCACCTGGACCGGCTGGTTCGTCACCGACGGCGGCTACTACCGCCACTACTACGGCAACGGTTTCGGCGCCGCGTGGCACGGCTGGTGGAAGTACCAGATGGCGGTGCTGAAGTTCCACGAGGGACTCCACGAGGGGCACGCCTTCGCGTCGCATCCGATGAGCTGGCTGGTGATGGCGCGGCCGGTCGCGTACTACTACTCCTCGCCGGCGTACGGGACCTCGGGCTGCCACGATCCGGCCGGCTGCTCCCGGGAGGTCATCGCCCTGGGCAACCCGGCGATCTGGTGGGTCGGCACGGCGGCACTGGTCGCGATGCTCGCCTGGTGGGTCTCCCGGCGGGACTGGCGGGCGGCCCTGGTGCTGGTCGGGTTCGGCTCGGCCTTCGTGCCGTGGCTGCTGTTCCCGAACCGCACGATGTTCTTCTTCTACGCGCTGCCGTCGCTGCCGTTCCTGGTCCTCGCCATCACGGCGCTGGCCGGGCTCGTCCTCGGCCCGCGCGAGGCGTCGGAGACCCGCCGCCTGGTCGGGGCGCTGTCGGTCGGGGTCTACACGATCATCGTCGTGCTGCTCTTCGCGTACTTCTACCCGATCCTGGCCGCCGAGGTGATCCCCTACTCCTCGTGGCGCGCCCGGATGTGGTTCCCGGGCTGGATCTGACAGGACACCACACCAGGCCCACAGCGCCGACCCGTGGACCCCCGACGAGGCCCCACGGCGTCGCCTCAACGTGATCCGACTCACGGCTCCGCACCCCATTCGTGGCATCACCACCGTAGGCGATGCAACCATTACGAATCGGCAAGCTGGAACGGCGACAGCCGCGGCGACAGGGGTTATCGAAGTTGGACGGTCACGAAGAGTCGGACCAGGATGCCACTAGCAGCACCGCCCTGGCCCTTGAACGGGGGGGTCGCGTACAGCTCGAGAAGTCGATCCGAGAGGGTGGGGTGGTCACCATGCCCCGAGGCCGTGCGGCAGTGAGCGCCCAAACGGGCCTYCCTCCGACCTCCAACCACCGGAGACGGGTGTCGGGCGGGCCGAGACTGGGAGGAACCACCATGGCGGATGTGTCGGTACGCTTCGCGATGACCGATGACAGCGAGATCGTGCTGAACCTGTCGCTGACCCAGGCGATCCGGCTCACGGAGGCGATCGCGTCGAAGGTCAGCCAGGCGATGACCGAGCAGCCGCGAGCCGGCATGAACGGCAACGCCTACGGCCCCGGGGTGCGCCCCGGTCCCTACTCGACGTCCTGAGCCATCCGGCACCGAGCCGGGCTTGTCCCCCCGGTGTCGGGCTATCCCCCGGTCAGCTGGGCGATCAGAGCCCGCAGCAGGTCGAGATCCCGGCGGCGCAGCTCGGCGACGGACGACGGATCCGGCCGCGTGGAGGYCAGCGCCGCACGCACCKAGCGCAGCTTGCCGCGCAGGATCTCCACGTCGGCGGGTGTCAGTAGACCGTCGCGCAGGACCAGCACGACGTGGCCACCGTGCTGCACCACGTCCACCGGCTCGACCATCGGCAGCGTGACGACCCGGATACCGACGGGTGCCTCCTGGTCGTAGACGAGGCACAGCTGGTCCTCCGCCATCACCTCCGCGGTGCCGTCGTCCCACAGCACAGTCGCTCGGGCCGTGACGGGGGTCACGCCGCGGGCCGACTCGACCCGCACGGGGTCGGCGTTCCCGGCCGGTTCGCGACGGCCGGCCGGGTGGACGGCGAGTACCGTGCCGCGCCGCGACCAGACCCCGCCACCGAGGTCGTCAACGGGGAAGACCCGGTCACCCCGGGCGAACATCACCAACGCGGCACGACCGTCCTCGGCGATCGGCGGGTGGGCGGCCATGGCGTGATCGTAGGTGGCCACTGTGAGGGCCCGAGCGCCGAGACCCCWCCAGGGCGCATCCGCAACACCCGCACACCCGCGCCGGGAACCACCGTTTCGCACCGGTGAACCGGTGCCAACGATCCTGGTAGCCACCGATGTGGCCGCGAACCACCGCCGGCATCGCACGTTCACCGGCTCGCCGCGGCCACTGTGGCTTATGCCCGGTGATGGTCCCGTGGACTCCGCCACGGGTTACCTTCGCCTGGTTGCCACCGAATCGCGTGGCGACCGGCGGCGGTCGGAGGACGCGGGCGGCTCCTAGYGGGCCGCGGCGACACGGTCCATCCTCCCCCCTGTCCGCAACCCCCACGGCCGACCTCGGCCGGTCACGCTTCGCGGAGCCCACGAATGCCCGACACCGACTATCCGCCCATCGAAGAGCACGCGGTCATCGGCGACCTGCGTACCGTGGCCCTGGTCGCCACGGACGGCACGATCGACTGGTACTGCCCGCAGCGCTTCGACGCGCCGTCGGTTTTCGCGAGTCTGCTGGACGCCGACCGTGGCGGATYGTTCCGTATCCACTGTCCGGACTCCCGGGCCAGGCAGCTCTACCTCCCCGACTCGAACATCCTGATGACCCGTTTCCTCGCCCCCCGCGCGGTCGGTGAGGTCATCGACTTCATGGTCCCGGTGGACAGCGACGTCACCGAGACACCGCACGTCGTGGTCCGCCAGGCCCGAGCGGTGCGTGGAACCGCCACGTTCCGGCTGCGCTGCGACCCCCGGTTCGACTACGGCCGGGCCCCGCACACCGTCACCCTGGTGCCTGGTTCGGGCGCGGTGTTCGAGTCGACCGCCGGCACCCTTGTGCTGCGCAYGGCCCTGCCGCTGCGCGTCGAGGCCACGGCCGTGGTCGCCGAGTTCGAGCTGGCGATGGGCGAGYGTGCCGACATCGTGCTCGAATGGAACTCGACCATCCGCCCATTGATCATCGGCGAGGCGGAGACGTTGTTCACCCGGACGCTGAACTACTKGCAGGCCTGGATCCGGCGCGGGCGCTATCACGGCCGGTGGCGGGAGATGGTGCTACGCAGCGCTCTCGTCCTCAAACTGCTCGTCTACCGGCCCACCGGGGCGCTGGTGGCCGCGCCGACCACCTCGCTACCCGAGGAGCTCGGCGGCGTGCGCAACTGGGACTACCGCTACACCTGGATCCGCGACGCGGCCTTCACGGTGTACGCGCTGATGGCGCTCGGATTCACCGACGAGACCGCGGCGTTCATGGACTGGCTCGAACAGCGATGTCACGAGGCACCCAAGCACTGCGGGCTCTACGTGCTCTACAGCGTGGACGGCAACGCCGACCTGGACGAGCTGGTCCTCGACCAGCTGTCCGGCTATCGCGGCTCGAAGCCGGTGCGCATCGGCAACGCCGCCGCCACGCAGCTCCAGCTCGACATCTACGGCGAGCTGATGGACTCGGTGTACCTGTACAACAAGCAGGTCCCGATCTCCTTCCAGCTCTGGGAGGCGCTGGGCCGCCAGCTCGACTGGCTGGCCAGGCACTGGGACGAACCGGACGAGGRCATCTGGGAGACCCGGGGTGGGCGCCAGCGCTTCACCTACTCGGCCGTGATGACCTGGGTCGCCTTCGAACGGGCCTGCCGGATCTCGCGCCAGCGCGGCCTRCCCGGGCCGACGAACGAATGGAAGGACTACGCCGGGCGGRCCTACCGGTTCGTCCAGAACGAGGCGTGGAACCCCGCCCGCGGCGCCTACATGGAGTTCCCCGGCTCACCACGGATGGACGCATCCCTGCTGTGCATGCCGCTGGTGAAGTTCTCCGGCCCCACCGACCCCCGGTTCCTGTCGACCCTGGAACGGTTCAGCGGGGACCTGGTCAGCGACAGTCTGGTGCGCCGGTACGCCGCGGACGGCAGCGACGGCCTCACGGGTGACGAGGGCACCTTCAACCTGTGCTCGTTCTGGTACGTGGAGGCACTGACCCGGGCCGGTCGGGTCGCCGAGGCCCGGATGGTCTTCGAGAAGATGCTCACCTACGCCAACCATGTGGGGCTCTACGCCGAGGAGATCGGTTCCTCCGGGGAAGCGCTCGGCAACTTCCCGCAGGCGTTCACCCACCTCGCCCTGATCAGTGCCGCGATCCATCTCGACCGCGCGCTGGGGTGACCGACCCGAGGACAGGTGCGCGGTGACCACAGGTACGCGGTGACCACAGGTGCGCGGTGACCACAGGCGGTTTCCGGTGCCGGCGCGGCACGGCAGGATAGGCGGCGAGGACACGCACCGGAGCCGATAGCCTGAAGATCGGCACCGATGTTCGGAATGCGGGATCCTTCAAGGTCGGGATCCTCCGGGGTGCGGGATACGAGGGGCGAGGTCATGGCGGGACTGGACCGTTTCCGGGTGGTCGTGGAATCCGGGCGCGGAGATCGGACGGGAGTGGTCGTCCGGCTGCCCGGCGCACTCATCGTCGCCTGTGCCGGCCGGGCGGAGACGGCCGAGACGACCACCAGGCTGCTGGCGCTGTGCGCCGAGGTCGCTGCCGAGGTGGGCGCCACCGCGTCGACCATGGGTCGCCGGCTGGTGCGTCGGGTCGCGGGGCTGCTGGCCGATGCCGATCCGGATCGGGTGCCCGACTTCAGCCTGCTGACCACGGTCAATGACCGGGTCGCCGCGCTGGTCCACGGGGCGATGGACGTCGTCGCGACGGGCAGCTGCGGAGTGACGCTCTCCGGCGTCGACTCGGCCACGTGGGTCGACCGGCTACTGCCCACCGAGATCAGCCGGATCGACGTCGGCCCCACCGGCCTGGTCGGGCCGACGGGTTTCCCCGGCGGGCTCGGCGATCTCGGTTTCCCGCTTGACCTGYGCATCGGGGCCGTGCCCGGGATCGGGGTGAGTCTGCTGCTCAGCGACACGCCGTCGCTGCCCGCGCCGAAGGCCTCCGCCGAGCAGCTGCTCGCCGGATTCGATCCGGTCCGGGAGCCGATGACCGGCGCCGCGCCCATCCCCACGCCGGGAACCCGCGCCCCCGATCCGATGCCGACCACCCCGCCGGCGCTCGCCCCCCTGCTCAGCAAGGAGGAGGAGGCCCATCGACGCCGCGCCGCCGCCGAACCGACGCAGGCGGCCGACCTCGACGAGCTCGACGAGCTCGACGAAGATCCGCCCACCGAGCTGGCCCAGCGTGACTCGGTCCCGCGTGCCGGGAGCGATCTGGGTGGCAGGCACGGCCACGCCGGGCCCGTCGGCCACCGCGAGGGCCTCTCCGACGGTCTGGGCGACGACCTCACCGACGACGAGCACGACGCCCTGACCCAGCTCCCGGGCCAGAGCTTCACCGTCTCCGACCTCATCGAGGACGACGAGGCACCGACGATGCTGCCGAGCAGCGGCGAGCCTCAGGTCGAGGGTGTGCTGTGCGCCAACGGCCACTTCAACCACCCGCAGGCGCCGTACTGCTCCGAGTGCGGCCTGTCGCTCGCCCAGCAGAACACCCGCACGGTCTGGGGTCCCCGGCCGCCCGTCGGCGTCCTCGTCTTCGACGACGGCCAGACCATGAACGTCGACATGGACCTGGTGATCGGCCGCCAGCCGGACCGCGACGATGCGGTCCGGGCCGGGAAGGCACGGGCGCTGCCGGTCGAGGACGGTGAGAGCGCCGTCTCCMGGGTGCATGCCGTCATCACCCTCAACGGTTGGGACGCGGTCATCACCGACCAGGGTTCGGCGAACGGCACCTACATCGCCCCGCCGGAGGCGACCGTGTGGACGCCGCTGAGCCCGCACCAGCCGGCTCCCCTGATCCCCGGCACCCGCGTGCAGGTGGGCAAGCGGACGTTCGTCTTCAACTCCCACCTGCACGTTTGACCACCTGCCCGGGCAACCCACCCGCCCAGCCGAGGGGATCATGACGACGACGGACGACAACCGGCCAGCCGGCAACGACCCGCCGGCCAGCGATGGCGATGCGGCGCGCGGGAGTGACGCGCGGCCGCGGCGCCGCTGGGCCCGAAGCCGGCTGTGGTGGACGCCGATGGTGCTCGCCGTGCTGGCCGGCCTGCTGGCGGCCGGCGCGGCGCTGGGCAACCTCGCCAGCCGGTCACCGGACGAGGGGTCGGTCGATGTCGGCYTCGCCCGGGACATGTCCGAGCATCACGCCCAGGCCGTGCAGATGGCCATGATCGAGTTCAGTCACGGCGGTGACCAGGACACCCGCAGCGTGGCCCAGGACATCGCGCTGACCCAGCAACGCGAGATCGGCATCATGTCCTCATGGCTGTCCGGATGGGGGCGGCCCCAGTCCACCTCCGGGACACCGATGCGGTGGATGCGGGACTCCCGCACCGTCAACGGCGCCTCGGGCGGGCATGACGGTCATGCCGGGCCTGGCGCCGCCATGCCCGGCATGGACCTGCCGGGCCTGGCCGGGGGTGCGGCGCAGGACGCGTCCAGCGACCCGCGGGACACCGCGCGCATGCCGGGCATGGCGACCCCCGCCGAACTGCAACGGCTGGCCTCGATCCGGGGCCATGACCTCGACGTCCTCTTCCTTACCCTGATGGTGCACCACCATCAGGGGGGGCTGGCCATGGCCCAGTACGCGGCGATGCACGCCGGTGAGGACCGGGTACGGGCGATGGCCAGGGCGATGGTGCTCGCCCAGTCAATGGAGATCGACCAGATGCAGCGCGATCTGGTACGCCTCGGCGCGCCTCGGGCCTGACCGGCGAACCCACCTACTGTCACGACGAAACCGGCTTTGTATAGTCGGGTGGGACTAACCGGACTCGGGGAAGGCAGCCCCCTCGTCGCAGGGCAGGGGAGGCCGCCGCCGTGCCTGATGTAACCGCCCGAGAGGCCGCCGACGCCGGGGGCTCCGTTCGCCGGACGGCCCCCAGCGGCCCCTGGTACTCCCGCCGCCGCACCGGCCGCTGGCCGGGAGTTCGTCACATCCGGGTGGAACTGCTCGCCGGCCTGGTGACCGCGCTCGCGCTGATCCCGGAGACGATCTCCTTCTCCGTGGTGGCGGGGGTCGATCCGAAGGTCGGTCTGTTCGCGTCGTTCACCATCTCGGTGGTCATCGCGTTCACCGGCGGACGCCCGGCGATGATCTCGGCGGCGGCAGGCTCCATGGCCCTCGTCGCCGCCCCCCTGGTCCGCGATCACGGCCTGAACTACCTGCTGGCGACGACCATCGGGGTGGGCCTGCTGATGTTTGTGCTCGGCCGGCTCGGGGTGGCACGGTTGATGCGGTTCGTCCCGCAGAGCGCGATGATCGGCTTCGTCAACGCGCTGGCCATCCTCATCTTCACCGCGCAGATGCCGCACGTGATCGGCAAGTCGTGGCAGGTCTACGCCCTCGTCGCCGCGGGCCTCGCTATCCTGCTGGCTCTCCCCCGCCTGACCAGAGCGGTCCCGCCGCCGCTCGTGGCGGTGGCGGTCCTCACCCTCGTCACCGCCGGTTTCGACATCTCCGTCCCTACCGTCGGCGACGAGGGCCGGCTGCCGAGCTCACTGCCCGTCCCCGGTGTGCCCGACGTGCCGCTGACCTGGGAGACACTGCGGATCATCGCCCCGTACGTGGTGGCGCTCACCGCCGTCGGCTTGGTGGAGACGCTGCTGACCGCGCAGATCGTGGACCGGTTGACCGACACCACGCATGACCCGAACCGCGAATCCTGGGGCCTGGGTGTCGCCAACATCGTCAACGGGTTCTTCGGCGGGATGGGCGGCTGCGCCATGATCGGCCAGACGATGGTGAACGTCAACTCGGGCGGGCGGGGCCGGCTGTCGACCTTCGCCGCCGGCGGTTTCCTGCTCATGCTGGTCGTCCCGCTGCGCGACCTCGTGCGGGTCATCCCGATGTCGGCGCTGGTCGCGGTGATGATCCTGGTGTCGGTCATGACCTTCGAGTGGCGCAGCATCCAGCCCTCGACGCTGCGCCGGATGCCCCGCGGCGAGACCGCGGTCATGGTGGCGACCGTCGCCGTCGTGGTGCCCACCCACAACCTCGCCTACGGCGTCGGGGTGGGCGTCATGCTGGCCGCGTTGCTGTTCACCCGCCGGGCCGCGAACCTGGCGCTGGTGACCAGCGTGCTCGACCCGGAGGGCCGGGAGAGGATCTACGTCGTCCAGGGCACGCTGTTCTTCGCATCGACCAGTGATCTGGTGAACGCCTTCGACTACGCGTGCGACCCCGAACGGGTGGTCATCGACCTCTCGGAGGCCCACCTTCTCGACTCGGCGGCGGTCACCGCCCTCGACGACGTGCGCGCGAAGTACCGCGAACGCGGCACGCAGGTGAACCTGGTCGGGGTGAACGCCCGCAGTGCCGCTCTGCTGCACAAGCTGTCCGCCGAGCCGGCGCAGGTGGAACCGGCACCGACCGAACCGGCACCGACCCGCGTCCGGTGAGGTCGAGCTGACCGCGAATACACTCTGCCATTAGATGCTTACTCAGATACTTGCCCTGAGGATGGTGGCGGGATGGCCGGAGAGAAGGGCGCCGGGCTCGCTCAGGGTCTGATCGACTTCGTCCGGCGCCAGCCCGCCGTGGTCGTCATCATCATCGTCCTAGGCGGGTTGTACCTTGCCAGGTCCGGTCCGGGCCCGGGTTCCCGGGCCGTCCTCGTCCCCGGGATCGAGTTCTCAGCCCCGTCCCTGATCACCCGCAACCGGACAACCTATGCCTTCGGTGTGGACCCGGACTCCCCCGGCACCGTTGACGTGCTCTCCAGCCGGGACCGCCGGAGCTGGACGATCGAGCCGGCCGCGCTGCGCGCCCTGCCGCCCTGGGCCGACCCCGCGGGCGGCCTCGGCCCGGCTGCCGTCGGCGCCTTCGGCCACGGGTTCRTCATGTACTACGCGACGGCCGTGCGTGGCCTCGGCGTCCGCTGTATCTCCGCGGCGACCGCCGACTCCGCCGACGGTCCGTTCGTCGACACCTCCCTCGCGCCCTTCATCTGCCAGACCGCGGACGGCGGCAGCTCGGATCCGAGTCCCTTCGTTGACGAAGCCGGACGCGCCTACCTGGCCTGGGCAAGCCCCGGTGCGGGCGGYGGCTCGGACCGGAACCACGGCGCGCCGCCCACCCTGTGGGCGGCGCGGCTGCGGTCCGACGGACTCGTGCTCACCGGCGAACCCGCCGTCATGCTCCGCCCGAGCCTGTCCTGGCAGCAGGGGCGGATCTCGGCACCATCGATGATCTCAGCCCGCGGGCGTCACCATCTGCTCTATTCGGCCGCGTCGTCGCTCGGTGGACGGCAGGTGGTGGCGACCGCGTCGTGCAAAGGGCCGCTCGGGCCCTGCCTGCCGGCGGGCGAACCGATGCTGACCGGGGGAAAGGTCGGCTTCGGACCGAGCGGGGCCCATGCCTTCACCGACGCGCGGGACCGCTGGTGGGTGGGGCTGCACAGCTRGGACTCCCGACCCGACGGCGTCTACCTGCCGATCGGTCGGTTCGTCGTCGCTCCGCTCGACGTCACCCGGGACGCGGTGACGCTGCACGTCGATTCCCTCGTCCGGGGACGGGTGCTTGATCCGGATGAGCGTGACCCGCCCCACGAGCGCCGCCGGCAGCACGAGGATCGGGTAGACGGCGAGGACCGGATGGGATAACCAGGTGGTGGGCCGGCTCCCCGTCGTCTTCGCGGACTACGACATTCCGAATCCGGGCATTCCCGGCATCTCCACCGAGGACCACGAGGCCATGGAGATGCYGACAGAGCGACTCGCGAACAAAGCGCCTTACAGACCAAGCGACTTACGGAGAAGTTCCATATGCCAGTCGAACTGAATCATACTATTGTGCATGCCCGGAATAACCGGGAATCGGCCGAGTTTCTGGCGGATRTCCTGGATCTCGAGGTCGGCGCCGCGTGGGGGCCGTTCATCCCAGTCGTCACCGCAAACGGTGTCACCTTGGACTTCGCCACCGCCCCGGTTGGGTCGATCACTGCGCAGCACTACGCGTTCCTGATCTCCGAGGAGGAGTTCGACGCGGCGTTCGAGCGGATCCAACGGGCCKGGATCACCTACTATGCGGATCCGCAGCGCAAGCACCCGGGCGAGATCAATCATAATGACGGCGGACGCGGGTTGTACTTCCTGGACCCGGCCGGTCACGGCATGGAGATCATCACCCGTCCCTACGGGGGATTCGAAGCAGATTCCAGAGCAGTCTGAGATCGGGAACAGTCCGAAATCGGCGAGCAGACCGATAAGGAGCACCTTTTATCGGTCATATGGGCTCGATGGAACGTGGCGTGCGCCACTGCGGCCAGCGGTCAGCGGCGAACAGGTCGATATTTGCCGCGAGGCTCCGCGCCGGGCGGAGTCATGATCCACGTGTGGCAGTTCGCCAGAGAGTGCAGCGACCGGTCGCGGTCCCCCGACCTGGACGTCCAGCGCGGGCGTCCAGCGCGGGCGTCCGCGGCATCCGCACCTGGCGAGCGTCCACGGGAAGGGTGCGCTGTGGGTACACAATCCGCGGAGACAACGGACGCACGAGCCGGCGAGGCCCCCAAGCAACGGGCAAGCACGCAGGATCAGGTCGATGCGGTGCCGGCGCCCGGCCAGTGCACTCTGAGTGAACTACTGGCAGTTCTCGACCTCGGCGGGGATGTTCCGCCGGTGCCGGCCCGATGCCTGCCCAGCACACACGGCGGCGTCCTCGGGGCGCAGCTGCTCGGCCAGCAGATCGTTCTCGCCGAGCGCATGACCCCCAACAAGATCACGCACAGCCTGCAAACGGTGTTCATGCGCCCCGGCGACTGCCGCCAACCGGTCTGGATCGACGTCGAGCGGCTGGCCCACGGGCGGTCGATCGACTCCCTGGCCCTGACCTTCCGGCAGGACTCGTTGCAGATCTGCCGGGCGGACGTGATGCTCCGTTCCCCGGAGCCGGACTTCCTGCGCCTGCGCTCCACCGAGTCCGACTTCCTCGGCCCGCAGCACGCCAGCCCCCTTGACCGTCCGATGATGCCCTGGGAAGTTCGGGTGCTTCCCCGAGCGGACACCCATCAGCTGGACCAATGGCAGCGCATCCCCGAGGCGCCGGAGGACCGGTCCCTGTGGAGGGCGTTCATCGCGCACAGCTGCGAGTTGCTGCCGCTGTCCGACCTGCTGGCCGTCACCGGCCTGACCCCCACCAAGCGCCTGGCAGTCGCTGTCCTATCGCAGAATGTGACCTTCTACGACGACCTGGACGTCCGGGACTGGCATCTGTTCCGGGTGCGTACCCTGCACGCGGGCCACGGCCGGGCGATCGGTCGCGTCGAGGTCTTCGGCCCGGACGGGGAGCTACGCGCGGGCAGTGAGCTCGTCGGGCTGCTGCGCGGATCCGCGATCTGATGTCCGCACGGCTGATAGAAATGGATCAGATCTCCGCGAGTGCCTGGTCCTCGTCATCCGAGGCCCCGGACGCGGTCTTCTCCGTCGCGCCGAGGGGCGGCTCCGGCTCGGGCCRCCGGACACGGGGCAGCAGCAGCGCGGCCAGGATCCCGACCGCGAGGACGCAGCCGCCGATGAACAGCCCGAGGGAGTAGCCGGAGGCCAGCGCGTCAAGCCGCGCGGCCCCGTGCCTGAGGCGGCCGTCGGTATGCCTGGTCGCGATCGTCGACACCGCGGCGAGGCCGATCGCCGCGCCGATCTGGCGGCTGGTGTTGATCAGACCCGACGCGAGGCCCGCCAGGCGCATCGGCACGCCCGCCGTGGCCGCAGCGACCATCGCGACCATGATAGACCCCACCCCCAGCCCGACGATCAGGACCGGGCCGAACACGTGCACCCAGTACGAGCCGTCCCGGGTGATCGTCGACATCCAGAGCAGACCCGCCGTTCCGCTCACGAGACCGAACACGATGATCGGCCGCGGACCGAGCCGCCCGATCATCCGGGTGACAATCCGCGAGGCAACGATGATCATGAGCGGCATCGGGAGCATGGCCACCCCGGCGCGCAGCGGGCTGTAACCCTGAACCTGCTGGAGGAAGAGGGTAAGGAAAAAGAAGATCGTGAACATAGCGGCGCCGAGGAAGGCTGCGACCGAGTTCGCCGCGGCGAGCCCGGGGTAGCGGAAGACGCTCAGCGGCACCAGCGGGGCGGGGGTCGTGACCTCGACGGCCACGAACGCGGCAAGAAGCACTACCGCCCCGGCCAGCATCCCGAGTGTGACCGGGGACGTCCAGGAGGAACTCTCGGTGCGGACGATGACGTAGACCGACAGCACCAGACCCCCGGTAACGGTCACCGTGCCGGGAATGTCGAGATCACGCAGCCGGCTCAGTTGGCCCCGCGACTCGACGAGCACGAGCCGGGCGGCCACGAGGAGCGCCACGCCGATCGGCACGTTGACGAACAGCACCCACCGCCAGTTCGCGACCTCGGTCAGCGCACCGCCGACGATCGCGCCAAGCGCCCCGCCGCTGGCCGCGGTGGCGCCCCACGCGCCCAACGCCCGGGTCCGCTCCCGCCCCTCGGCGAAGGAGGTCATCAACAGGGTCAGCGTCGCCGGGGCGAGCACGGCCCCRCCCAGCCCCTGCACGGCCCGGGCGACGATGAGCTGCGCCTCGGTCCGCGCAAAACCACCGCCGAGGCTCGCCAGGGTGAACAGCGCCAGCCCGGCCACGAACACCCGGCGGCGACCGAACAGATCCGCCGCCCGGCCGCCGAAGAGCAGCAGACCCGCGAACGCGATCGTATAGGTGTTTAAAACGTCGTAGCATCATGGTATGGAATTTCCGCCGTTGAGCCCCTTGCCCCAATGGCCCGATGCCGACCC